>NZ_PDIY01000001.1:1140000-1287500 GCF_002563655.1 Bacillus sp. es.034
TGGCCCGTCAGTGTAAAATTTGCGTCCATCCCCGGGAGCGACCGAGCCGTCATCATCAGGGAAGTCCTGATCTTTGGAGATGAGGTTGATGACGTCCAAACGGAAGCCGTCGACGCCTTTCTTCAGCCAGAAGTGCATCATGTCATAAAGCTTCTCACGGACCTTATCGTTCTCCCAGTTCAAATCAGCTTGAGTGACGTCAAAGAGGTGGAGGTAGTATTGACCCGTTTCCTCGTCATACTGCCAAGCATTTCCTCCGAACTTCGACTGCCAGTTCGTCGGCTCGGAACCGTCGGGCTTTCCGTCCTTCCAAATATAGAAGTCACGGTACTCATTGTCCTTCGACTTCCGGGACTCAATGAACCACTGATTCTCTGTCGATGTATGGTTGATCACGATGTCCATGATGATCTTGATGCCGCGGGAGTGGGCTTCCTCCAGAAGCTCATCGAAATCATCCATCGTCCCGTATTCTTCGTGAATATTGAAATAGTCGCTAATATCATAGCCATTGTCGTTCTGAGGAGACTTATAAATCGGCGTGATCCACACCACATCAATCCCAAGCTCCTTCAAATAATCCAGCTTCGCCGTTATTCCCTTAATATCCCCAACGCCATTCCCCGACGTATCATAAAAACTCTTCGGATAAATCTGATACACAACCGACTTCTTCCACCAAGGCTGCTTCATGCCACATCCACCATCCTTCACCTATTTTTGAGGGACGGACCTCAACTTTTTAGCTCATCCGCCTCATTTATTTCATTCCATCATTGTTCTAATGCCTATATAGAGGGACGGACCTTCCATTCTCCGCCACAAACCCTTATCTAATAGGAAAAGACGCTCCAAAACAAGCAGATTTGAAGGTCCGTCCCTCCCATAAAGAAGGGAGACAAACATCCCCATCACTATCCCTTTCAGGCAAGTGCTAAGAATTCATTTGTCCCCCTTAGTTTAACTTGTATATACAAGTTGTTGCAACTGTTTTCTCTCTATGAATCAGACTGCTTCGTTTTTGCTGAATTTGGACCAGACGATTGTCAGTACGAACGGTACGACGATACAGATGGCCATTCCGATGAAGAACGGAATCCAATATTCAGGAATGATCGATAGGAATCCAGGCAATCCACCTACACCGATGGAGAATGCTTTCGTTCCTGTCATCGCTAACAGTACACCACCGATGGCTGACCCGATCAAGGCACTGATAAACGGGTAGCGGTAGCGCAGGTTCACCCCGAACATCGCCGGTTCCGTAATTCCTAGATAAGCGGAGATGGCTGACGTACCAGCCAAGCCGCGAAGCTTTTCGTTTTCTTTCTTTGCTACCACCATCATCGCAAGAGCTGCTGAACCCTGTGCGATATTCGATAGGGCAAGGATCGGCCATAGGAATGTTCCACCTTGGCTTCCGACAAGCTGTAAGTCTACTGCAAGGAACGTATGGTGCATTCCAGTAATAACCATGACGGCGTATAAACCACCATACAGGAGACCACCTAACCATGATACGTGATCGAACACCCACACGACGCTATCCGTCAGCATGTTACCAATAAAGAAGGTAACAGGTCCGATCAGGATGAAGGCGGCAAATCCGGTAATCAGAAGGGCGACCGGCGCCACGACCAAGAGCTTGATGGAATCATGAACTCTCTTATCCAGGAACATTTCAATCTTCGCCAATAGATAGGAAGCGAAGAGGATCGGGAGAACTTGTCCCTGATACCCGATTTTGTCGACTTCAAATCCGAATAAATTCCATGTAGGAATCTTCTCTGCACTTGCATAAGACCAAGCGTTCAGTAAGTCGGGATGAACGAGCATAAGACCTAATACGATACCGAGTAATGGACTTCCGCCGAAACGCTTGACCGCTGACCAACCAATCAACCCCGGCAGGAACACAAAGGCCGTGTTGGCAATCAAGTTAATGATCGATGCAAAATCTGCCCACTGCTTATGAACATCGATGACTGATTTCTCATCATAGAAAATCCCCGGTCCGGTCAGAATATTATTCAGACCCATCAACAAACCGGCCGTTACGATCGCCGGCAGGATCGGAATGAAGATATCCGCCAGTACCTTGATTGCGCGCTGCAGGGGATTCAGGTTCTGAGTCGCGGCATCTTTAACATCCTGCTTCGATGCATGCTCGATCCCTGTTTCCTCAGCTAAAATTTGATACGCTTTATTCACAAGACCCTGCCCGATGACAACCTGGAACTGACCGTTTGAGGAGAAGGAACCCTTCACCAGATCAATTGCCTCTAATCTTTCTTTATCCACTTTCTTCTCATCATTCAGCACCAGCCGTAGACGAGTCACACAGTGAGTGGCCGTGCGGATATTATCCTTGCCGCCAATTGCTTCAATGATTTCGAGAACGTCTTCACGTTTCACGCTCATGAAATTCCCTCCCTTGGAATGGTGAAAGGTGCCAGGCACCCTTCATAAAAGCGTTGTACCCGCTTTCATTTCTATTAATGGATTCCCCTAAATAGTATGTGGAAAACGCTCTGAAAGATGCTTTTTGTCAAAGCGCTTTCATTTCATTCGGGGTGTTGTATATACAAGATATACTCTTATTGTATTCATGTATATACAAGCTGTCAATGAAAAAGTGTAGCCGTTTTCATTTTGGACATGAAAAAAGCTTGCAGCAACTCTGTCGCTCCAAGCAAATGATGTAAGGTCATTGATGACTTCTCTCATATTTGTTCCACATATGATAATTATAAGCAAATTGAAGGATGTGACTCACCAGGCCAATCCCTATGAAAATGAGGGTATACATAAGATTCAACCCGATAAATCGTAAAAGAAAATACAAAACAAGGATGAGCGGGGTCATCCATAACGTACGAATCATCTTCCTTCTATAGGTGAGGTTAAAGTAATACCATTCAAATCCTTTGTCTGTTCGTTGCGTATAATCATCCCACATGAAAAATCTCCTTTCATTTCTTAAAAAAGGACGTCTGCAATCCAAAAAGCAGACATCCTTTCCTATCATTGACTCAGTCCATTAAACACACCAACCGTCACAGCTCCTACAATTCCTAATATAACCCAAATCACATAGGCAATCAGGACAATCCAACCCATCAGTTTTCTGCCGGTCAGTATCCAGTAGATTCCCAGTGTGATAAAACTAAAAAATAGTCCAAGAATCCCCCATAACCATTTATTCTTATGATGTTTTTTGGCATCCATAAACAAATAAACGGCAATCAGAATATTGATTACAAACATTAAAGCGTCCAACGTACCCCTCCTAATTTACATTTATATGTAAAATTACCTAATTATGCTAGAGTTAAACCTCTTTTAGAAAGATAGCAATAAAAAAAACCAGCTGAATCTCAGCTGGCGCAGTAGAATATCATTCATATTCAACCAGCCAATTTCACTTTTTCGGCTGGCTTCTTCCTTTTAATAAACGTTTTATAATTGATGAGGGAGCACACCACATAAGAGATTCCCAGGCAAACTCCAAATATGACAACAGCATACGCCAGATATTGAAGGATGAGGAGAGATTGACTCCCGACATTCATCCATTCCATCACATTGGCCCATAATCGCTGTCTGATCAGGGGATGCTCATGTATCAGGTAGACGCCCAGTACATACCCGGATATGGCGTTGATGGGTCTCGATACAAAGCTGAGCTTCGAGAAAAATAGGAACAGTGCCAACGACATGATCACGCTGATAGGAGAATTATAGGTCAGCAGTTTGAAAGGCAGCTCCCATGCCTGCTGCAGTATGAGGGCAGTGCCTGCTCCAATAAATATGTAAACGCTTAAATAATACCCCGTGCTTAAGGAAGAGATAAACCTTCCGTGATGTCTCAGGTATCCAGCGACAAAATAGAGAAAGATGAAATGGACGATACTGTACCCTCCATTGACCCCGAAGCTTGCCAGGGGATGGAAGAACTGCCAGACACAGTTGACCAGGAATAATAGGAAAAGCAGCTTCTCGTATTCCTTCTTTGATACCTGATTGATGACCATATTGAGATAAGGCGAAATCAGGAATAATAAGATATAAACCGTAATGAACCAATAGGTGGACATATAAACCGGTAAGATCGACGGGAGCATTCCAGCAAGAGATCCATCAGTCCGTTGCAGGACCGCCATTCCTGCAAAAATCACCACGGAGAAAATAAAGGTTTCCCGAACCACCCTTAGCGCCTTGCTCATCTTGAATGTCGACGTACACAGGAAGTATCCGCTGATCAACACATACACGTTGACCCCAACCAGGCACAGAACCTTGATGAAGGTAAAGAGGAATTGATTGATACTGCTTAGCTCAGATATGTTAATATACTTCGAAATACCATAGGTCCCAAAATGCAACAGCACAATCATGATCATGGAAAGGACCCTGAGAGATTCAAAGTTTGACAGCCTTAGTTTTCCTGCCAACGCAACCCGCCCCTTGCTTTAACGAAAGATAAATTCTACTTATTTTAATCGATAAAAATCAACTTGTCATTCAGAATTTTCTTGAAGTAAATGAGTGATGGGTAATAGGGATGAGGAGAGGGGGAATTGACTGATCCATATGAAAGGGCATTGGTCGTAAAACCTCATGAGAAAAAGAGCGTAAAGACCCACAAAAGCGTCACGACAATGTTGTAAGCGTAACCATAAATTTCTAATCGGTATAACAGCGGGGCTCATAAGGGTTTTTTGACAAATAAGGACATTCACCCAGGGTCAGGAATCCACTTTTGTAGGGAAACTGCCATACAATAATGGTAAATGGAAACAGGACCATAATGTACCAATCACTATTATACTGGGGTTTCTTCCTGATTTTTCTTCATATAAGAAAATAAGCCTATTAAAATATCAGTCTATTTCATAGATAATGGACAAGCAACAAAATTCGACACTATCTATGAAGGAGACATTTTTTTGAAGAAAACAATCATTGCCTTTACTACTGCTGCTCTTTTCTCGACAATGGCTGCCAATTCAGCGGAAGCGGCTTCTTACCGCGTACAATCAGGTGATTCCCTTTCCGTGATTGCATATAAATATGATACATCCGTTTCAAACCTGAAAAGCTGGAATAACCTGAACTCCGACTTGATCTATGTGAATCAAGTACTCGAAGTATCAGCTCCAAGCAGTTCTTCTGCCAAAACATATACCGTCCAATCAGGTGACTATCTATCAAAAATCGGTGCCAAATACGATGTATATGTCGCTGAACTGAAATCATGGAACAATCTTAAGAGTGACGTGATCTATCCCGGGCAAACGTTGATCGTTTCTTCCGGCGGAACTACACCACCACCGTCAACGGGATCAAGTACATACACAGTACAATCAGGAGACACCCTTTCACATATCGCTATCCGTTATAACGTGAGCGTCTCGTCCATCAAGTCTTGGAACGGTTTAAGCTCTGATACCATTTATGTCGGTCAAAAGCTTTCCATTAATGGTACATCTGACGGAGGAACAGAAACCCCGTCATCAAACGTCGTCGACATCGCCAAGAAATATGTAGGGACTCCGTACGCATGGGGAGGCACATCACCATCCGGCTTCGACTGCAGCGGATTCATCTACTACGTCTTCAACCAGGCGGGACAATCGATTTCTCGTACGAACACAGAAGGCTACTACAGCAAATCATCCTTCGTATCCAGCCCGAAAGCAGGCGACCTCGTATTCTTTGAAAATACGTACAAAGCCGGCATCAGCCACATGGGGATCTACGTTGGAAACGGGGAATTCATCCACGCATCCGACAGTGGAGTAGTGGTTTCGAAGTTGAGCAATACGTACTGGAATCCTAAGTTTGTTGGGTATAAGAGATTTTAAGTTTGATTGGAGCGTCCTGCCTTTGATGGGTGGGGCGTTTTTTTTATAGCTTCACATCATAAAAAAACCGCCCGGAATCCCATCCCGAACGGCCCATCATCATTTATAACTAAACACACCTTCAACCCCACGGTCATACTTCCAATACATCCATCCACCAAGCACCACACAAGGCGCCACAACAACGGCCATTCCCATAAACGCCGCACCAGGTGAGATATCATACAAGAAGCCACCGATAAACGTCAGCACCGCCGTACTCAATCCCATTCCAAGTGAAGTGTACACACCCTGGGCCGCGGGGATATCCTTGCTCTCTAATTCTTCATAAATCAACCGCATGAATGCATAATGGGTCAATCCGAAGGTTAATGAGTGGAAAAGTTGGGTAAAGATGAAGACAGGGGTGCTGGGGAAGAGGAACAACAAAGTCCAACGTGTCACAGCAGCCCCTGCTGCTATCATGAACATGACGGAAATGCTCTTACCCTTCAGCAGCCGGTCTGAAAACGCAAAGAACAGTATTTCAGACAACACCGCAACATTTAAGATCACGCCGATATAAACGGCACTCACATCTAATTCCTTTAAATAAAGAACGCCATAATTATAATAAGAAGCATGTGCTCCCTGGATCAAGACAACAATCACCATCGCCCAGACAAACTTACGGGATTTCAGAAGTCTCCTGTAAGAAAGCTTCTCCTGACCACGTGTCCCGCTCATGGACTGTGGCAGTTTCGCGAGGGAAGAAAGTAAGATCACGACGATCCCGCCAAACAGAAGATAAATCACGGCCCCCTCGGTAAAAATCGACGTCAAGAATCCAACCGCAAGCAGTGCTGTCGTATACCCGATTGATCCCCAGGAACGGCTCCGGCCATAATCAATCCCATCTTCCTTCATCATCACAGCCGCCATGCTTTCAACCATCGGAAGCAGCATCGGATACACAAGGCTGAATAACACCATGCACCCCAGCACCATCCCGAATGAATTCATAGGCAGGAACATCAGCAACGCAATCCCGGAAAATAATACAATCCATCTGGATAACCGCCCTAATGAAACCGTCTGGCTCAACTTCGGAAATACGAAGAAGCTCGAAAACGACCGTGCAATCATCCCCACAGCAATCACCGTACTTGCCGCCGAAATGGAGAAATCCTTACTTTCCACTAACCACGCGGTCCAATAAGGAATAAAAATCCCCCATGTAAAAAATATCGCAAAGAACTGAAGTGATAACCACGACTGATTCTTCAAATGTATCAGATCTCCCTTATGTAGAGTTGGAAATAATGTAACAAACAACAAACCATTATACGGAATTCAGTTTCCAATGACAACCAACTTAGCGACTATCTCTTTTTACCCTATGAAAAATATGGTAATATAACAATACTTGGCAGGACATTCGGCCTGACATCTAGAAGAAGGTAGGACAGAAATCATACAGGGGGAAAACCATGCTACGTAAAAAAATGTTGAGCGTTATAGTAGGAAGTGTTGTGCTCCTGACGGGACTGGGAGTTTATATTGTAGTTGGCAGTCTGGGAAATTCAGAAACTGGTAATCAATCAACTCAGTCAGATGCTGTGTCCACAGAGGGAGTGGAAATGAATTCAAGTGGTGAGGAAAATCCTTTCGGTGAAAAAGTGAAGACGCCGCTGAGTGAGGACTTGATGCGCCAGTACATACATGCCATGAGCCATCAAAAGGTGAGGGCGAAAGAGAAGTGGTCTTTCTTTAAAATCACCGATGAACGGATAGATTATCTGTTAGAACAATTAAAAATCAACAAATATGAAGATGAATACGTGTATGAGGACATTCTCACCAGCTGGAAAGAAGGCGATTATTCCGGAGTGGTGGGAGATCATAATACAATTTGGCGGCTTCAGGACGGAAATATCGGGAAAGCGACGTCTCCGTTGAATGCCGAACAGGAAAAAAAGTATATCGAGAGTCAGAAGAGGGAAAAGAGATAAATAAAAAAATCTGGTGAATGACGTGAAAGTATCCGCGTCATTTTTTTATTTTGCAATCAAATAAGTGAGAAAATTAAGGAATGAAATCAACAATAGAATCCCTTATATTATAAAAAATGTTTTTTGTTTCCTGAAAGTATAGTAACATTTAACCATAAAATATTTAAAAGGGGTTTCATCATGAATAATTACGCAAGACATCTGTTTCGTAGAGGTTTTTTACTCACGGATAAAAAGGTATTGGTTTTTAAAGACAAATTATCTCAGCAGACAATTGATAAATGGAGTACCGTTTCGTTTGGGAAATATCAATTGTACTTTGATAATGATATGCCAAGTGTTGTTTTAGAAGATAATGGGTTTAGAATAGCTTTACTAGGTTTAGTGTTAAATCCGTTTGATAAATTAAACAATAAAAATAACATTGCAAGTAAGCTATTAAAGAAAAAGCAAGAATCTGAAGAGGTCTTCTTAAACTATATAGACCAGTTGTCTGGTAGGTTCGTTATAGTTAGTCAAACGCCGGAAATAACAGAAGTCTATCATGACGCGTGTGGGACAAGGACGGTCTATTACGATTGTATAGGAGAAGATACAGTCGTTTCATCGCATTCAACTTTAATTGCAGATTTACTTGATTACCAGGCATCAAAGCAGTCTTTTGAATTATTAACTCACAAAGATTACGGTGGCAGGCGTTACTTGCCGGGTTTACTATCCCCATATGAAGGTGTTAAGCCTCTCATTCCAAATACGAAATATCAGGTAGAAGAACGTGCTGTAAAGAGGATATTTCCACGAGGACCAATTGAACCGACAAGCTCCGTAGATAATCTTGTGGATGAATTAGTTACAATTATGCAAACTCAAGCTGAATTGCTGTATGAGAATAATAGGGTTAGTATCTCCTTAACTGCAGGCCTGGACAGTCGATTAACTTATGCCATGCAGTCGAAAATAAATGGAGACGTGGATTATTTTACTCATATCAGTGTATCAAACCCAAGAAAATTTCGGGAAGATATAAAAATTGCCAAGAAGTTAGCTGATATTAAGAAGGCACCTTATAAAGTCTATGAGTATAGTACAAATAATGACCAGCCTGAGTTAATGGATTTTAGAAGGGTGTGGCAGAAGAATGTAGGGATGTACAGGGGGTCCATGCACCTATTTAAAATGTACGCCGACCATTTTCCGCAAGACCGGATTCATATTAGATCAAATATTGCCGAGATCGCAAGAGTATTTTACTCGAAACGTAGTGAGGACCTTAATGCATTGGAATTAGCTAAGCTTTACACCACTACAAAAATGAATGAACATCCTGCAGTAATAGAAAGTTTTCAAGACTTTATTGAAACCAATCAATTTAACCAAGACAACTTTTATAACTACGAATATGCCGACCTGTTTTACTGGGAGCATCGTATGCCTATGTGGCATAGTTGGATCCTGCTAGAAAGTGATGTCGCTTATGAATCTTTCGTTCCGTACAATAATAGAGTCCTACTTACCAAAATGCTTTCTGCACCTTATGAAGAAAGGGAATCGGGTACTCTATTTACCAAAATGATCAATAAAGTTTGGCCAGAATTACTAGACCTGCCAGTAAATAAAATAGTTATGGGCTAATAGTATTGAATGTACGATTGTATGGTCGTTCTATGTTGAAGGATTGATAGTATGTGGTAAAATTGGAAAGGTGTTTCAATAATTAGGGTGGTGATTGTATGAAGAAAATAATGATGAAAAGCAGCCTATCGCTAATGATCGGGATGGGTGCAATTATAGGAGCCGGATGTCAAGCTGATCAGGCTACAGACAAAAAGGCAAGCGAAGTGTCAGATGAACGAACGATTGATACAAATGGAAAATATCCTTGGGAAGTTGAACAACCAAAAACACTTCAGGAATACATAGACAAGGGAGAAACCGTCTTTTTGTTATCAGACGGTAAGGCGTTAGAAGGTAAGGTAAAAGAATATTTTTCTACAGAAAATGCTAACAAAGAAAAATATGCAAATTCCTGGTCGAGATATATTGAGTTGTATATTACTCAAATTAAAAAAGATCATAAGGACAAAGAGTCTTATATCAGTAAGTTGAAAGAAGTTCAAAAAGATATAGATTCTAAGAATTATAAAGATGTGCCTGCTAAAGTGGATGAAGCAAAAAAAGTAAGAGAAGCTTAATAAGGCTCCAATAGGCTTTTGCTTTGTTTATCTATAGTAAAAAGAAGGGTAGGAAACCAGATTTGGTTCCTACCCTTTTATTTTCAGTACAAAATAGTGTCGAGATACTTCCTGAAATACAAGGGAAAAATCAGCATGCTACATGTTTCCTGTTCAATTACTCATCGGTTTTCCTACTTCTTAATAAAATAATCCACCAAATACTCCGCCCACAACGCATGCCCTTCCTCACTAGGTGTCTCCTGATCTTCCGCCAGCAGCTCACCCAATGTCTCCTCATCATCAACAGGCCAGGCACTCCAGTGATCCAGATAAGGAATGTCATTCTCTTCAGCGAACTCCTTCAGCTTCTCAATCTGAAGGGGATAGTATGTTGCCCCGGCGATCGGATGTGTCGGTTGCAGGATCAAGACGGCGTCCTCGTTCTGTTCGGTCAGTTTGCGTTTGAAGATCTGGATGCTTTCCTGGTTGTTCTCTCCACCGACGCCGTTCGAATTGTCGTTCAGGGCGAAGGGTTCAAGAAGGACAAGCTGGGGTCCATAGTCCAGCACTTCATCTACGTTCTCTCCATTCACAAAGGTGAGAGAGGTTGTATCGTATTGAAAGATTTTCACTGCGATGTTGTCTCTATATGTATCGATAAGTTCTGATTTCACCTGCTCACTCCAACCGTTTTCATCGGCCCCGAGTGCGAGGGATCCGACGATGGCCAGTTTATAGGGAGTGCCGTCAGCGACTGCTTTCTTGAAGGAAGCTTGAGCGTCCTCTGGCCAATTGGCGATGAGGGAGTCGAAACCTGGTTCTTCTTCTGTCGCTTGCTCTGCCGTTGTCGCCTCTGTAACGTCCGCAGTTTTTTCTGCGCTTGAAACGGAGGTTTTATCCTGCCAATACATGTTCCCGTAAACAAGTACACCTACACAAACCAAACCTAGTAAAAATAATGAAAAGGTTCTCATACTTTAGACCTCCATTTATGGTGGGAAATGGTGAAGAAATCATTTCCAATTTACTAAAATGCCTTCCATTTTGACATTATTTGTAGTTTAATAGATAAGTATGGATATGTTACATTTCTATTAAAATTATGACAACAAATTTCTCAAAATACAACAGGAAACCACATTATTTTACATATTTTTTCTATTATTAGGAGGAAGTTATGGAAGAAACGATCAGTTTGCGCGAGTTGATGGAAACGTTACGAAAGCGCATGAGTTTAATTATCTTGATTACTCTTACAGCCATCTTAGTAAGCGGGGCGGTCAGCTTTTTCCTTTTGACACCTGTTTACCAGTCCACTACACAATTATTGGTCAATCAGGCAAAGTCGGATCAGCCGGCTTATAATCCCGGTGAGATCCAAACGAATCTGCAATTGATCAATACGTATAATGTCATCATTAAAAGTCCTGCCATTCTTGAAAAAGTATCTACTGATCTGAACAACGGATTGAATGCTTCCCAACTTAATTCGAAGATCACTGTAGGCAGTGAAGCAGAGTCTCAAGTCATCAATCTGTCAGTAACCGATACAGATCCTCAAACCGCTGCCGACATTGCCAACAAAACAGCTGAGGTCTTTCAAAGCGAAATTACGAAAATCATGAACGTCGACAACGTAACCGTCCTTGCCAAAGCTGAAGTCGGTGAAAAACAATCGCCTATCAAACCGAAACCTGTACTAAACGTTGCCATCGCAGCGGTAGTAGGATTAATGCTCGGTGTAGGGCTTGCCTTCTTACTGGAGTTCCTGGATAACACTCTCAAAACGGAACAGGAAGTCGAGAAAGTGCTCGGCTTGCCGGTCCTTGGTTCCATAGCTATCATCGGGGATGTCAAAGAAGACAATCCATCAGGACGCGCGAATCGCAAATCACGGGAAAGGGGTGAGAAGATTGGGTAAGAATAAGAAGCTGAAGAAACTGATGGCGAATACGAAGCGGAAGCTCGTGACGCAGATATCTCCGAAGTCACCGATTTCAGAGCAGTATAAAACGATTCGGACCAATATCAACTTCTCGTCCGTTGACAGGGAGATGCGCTCGATCATGGTGACATCATCAGGTCCCGGAGAAGGGAAATCCACGACGGCTGCCAATATGGCTGTGGTATTTGCCCAACAGGGAAAAAGTGTCCTGTTGGTCGATGCGGATATGCGGAAACCGACGGCTCATTATACGTTCAATGTGACGAATACATTCGGTCTTACAACCGTGTTGACAAGGCAGAAGATGCTGAGGGAAGTGATCCATCCAACAGAGGTGGATCATCTGGATTTATTGACGTGCGGTCCTGTACCACCGAATCCTGCGGAACTACTTAGTTCAAGATCGATGGAAGAATTCCTGGTGGATGTGTATGAAGACTATGATATGGTCATTTTCGACACGCCGCCTGTCCTTGCCGTAACCGATGCACAGGTATTGGCCAATCAATGCCACGGAACGATCCTCGTCGTGAGCTCAGGGACGACCGAAATCGAAAGCGCTCAAAAGGGGAAAGAACTCCTTCAATCAGCTAAAGGAAAGCTCCTCGGAGTCATCCTGAACAACCGTGAAATCAAAGATACAAGCTATTATTACTATTATGGAAAAAGATAACAATAAATAAAAGGTCATTCGACAAATTTCACCCGTTTACAAATATACCTAGTGTAGTAAAATGATAGATGTTGACTTAAGTCGAAAGAACTAAGTAATGTGAGGAGGATGACGATGATTGACATACATAGTCATATCTTACCTGGTGTGGACGACGGAGCCCGCACCATGCAGGATAGTGTCGATATGGCGAAGCTTGCCGTATCGGAAGGGATTGATATGATCATCGCGACTCCTCACCATATGAACGGGCAGTATGAGAATGAACGTCTTGATATTCTTCATAAAGTGGACGAACTGAACCATCACCTGCAACAGGAGAAGGTTGATTTGAAAGTCCTTCCGGGTCAAGAATGCAGAATATTCGGAGAAATGATAGAAGACTATCACAATGGAAAACTCTTACCTTTAAACCGAGTTTCCCCATACATATTCGTCGAATTCCCTTCAAGCTCGGTACCGCGATATGCGGACAGGCTATTTTACGAGCTGCAGAATGAAGGGCTGATCCCCGTCATCGTTCATCCGGAGAGAAATGCAGAATTGATCGAACGGCCGGACAGACTGTATAATCTGGTCAAGAATGGGGCAGTCACGCAATTGACAGCGTCAAGCCTGACAGGTTACTTCGGCAAGAATATCCAGAGATTCTCCCAGCAATTGATCGAAGCCAACCTGACGCACTTCATCGCATCAGATGCACATAATATACATAATCGCTCTTTCAAAATGGAGGAAGCGATGGATACATTAGAGAAAAAGTACGGAATAGATATGATCTATTACTTTACAGAGAATGCAGAACTGCTGATAGAAGGCAAGAATATCTATAAAGAAATCCCGGAGAAGGTTAAAAAGAAAAAATTCCTGGGAATCTTTTAAGAGAAATCGAATAGAATCAATAAGGTCCTAAGGTACTATTGTCGTTGGTAAATCGGAATCATAAAGTTGCACTCGGACAACAGTAGAATTTTGGGAATGTCTCCTTACCATTATCATCGGAGGCACTCGGTCACGCCGTGGGGGAAGAGTAGCTTCGCCTTAGACGCTCGTCGTCAGTGGTGGGATGTGAGGAAGGGTTAGATGCCCATATTTTTATTATTTTTATGAAATAGAAGGAAAGGGAAGCGATGAAAACGTTTTATGTATTGAGAACCAGTAGTTTATTAAATGAGATGTTCAATAGATTCCTAAGGAAAAGATGTAGACTTCTATATGTTTCCCTTAGGTATTTATTTTGTCGAAAAACAGAAAAAGGAGAGGTCCATTTTGAGTTATACGAAACGAGTTTCCATGTTGATGCTGCTTGATTCCATAATAGTGTTAACGGCTATTTATATCGGTTATTATCTTGTCATTCCTACCTTTTCAATCAGTGGTACTCTTCCGACGCTCGTATTCACCTCTGTGGCGCTGCTTGTGACCCATCATATATTCGCTTTCATTTACCGCATTTATCAGAAAGCGTGGGAATACGCAAGTGTTGGGGAAATGCTCGCCATCGTCCGTGCCATCACGTGGTCGATCGTAGCCACGGCAGTGATTCAATTTGTGGCGAAAGGTGATATCTATGTGCGGGTGCTTGGTGTGACATGGATGTTGCACATCATCCTCATCGGGGGATCCCGTTTCTCATGGAGAATGTACAGGGATTACTACATAAAACCAAAGCAAGAGAAAAAGCGCGCATTGATCATCGGCGCCGGGGCAGCAGGTTCCATGCTTGTCCGCCAATTCATGAAAAATCACGATGCAGACATCCTTCCTGTAGGATTCGTCGATGATGACCCGAAAAAACAGAAGCTCCAAATCTATGGAGTCACCGTAGCGGGAAGAACGAAAGATATCCCGAAACTGGTAGAAAAACTGAACGTGGAAACGATCATCATTGCCATCCCGTCGATGAGTAAATCCGAGATTCAACGAGTGTATCAGGAGTGCAGTAAGACGGATGCGAAGACCCAGATCATGCCGATGTTAGAAGACATCGTGTCAGGAAAAGTGTCCGTGAATCAATTCCGTGATGTCCAAGTAGAAGACTTACTCGGAAGAGACCCGGTGGAACTCGATACGAAATCGATTTCGGAAAAATTGACGGGGAAAACGATTCTGGTGACGGGGGCAGGAGGATCAATCGGATCCGAGATCTGTCGTCAGGTGAGTAAGTTCAAGCCGAAGAAGCTTCTATTACTCGGTCACGGTGAGAATTCCATTTACGGAATCGATATGGAGCTCAAAAACAAATATAAGAGTGAATTTGACATTATCCCGATCATTGCGGATATCCAGGATCGTGAACGGATCTTTGAAGTCGTTCAGACGCACTCACCGGATGTGGTATATCATGCGGCGGCCCATAAGCATGTGCCCCTCATGGAATATAATCCGAAAGAGGCCGTGAAGAACAATGTGATTGGAACGAAGAACGTAGCGGAAGCAGCCGATACATTCGGAGTCAACACGTTCGTGCTAGTTTCTTCCGATAAAGCCGTAAACCCGACAAACGTTATGGGATCCACGAAGAGAATCGCTGAAATGGTCATTCAGAACCTGGACAAACAGAGCGGTACCAATTTCGTCGCCGTCCGTTTCGGGAATGTACTCGGCAGCCGTGGAAGCGTCATTCCACTATTTAAAAGGCAGATCCAAGCAGGTGGCCCGGTGACCGTTACCCATCCGGACATGACGAGATACTTCATGACCATTCCGGAAGCATCAAGGCTCGTTATGCAGGCAGGTGCTTTGGCACGTGGTGGGGAGATCTTTGTCCTTGATATGGGTGAGCCGGTCAAGATCGTGGACCTGGCCAAGAATCTGATTAACTTGTCAGGTTATTCAATAGAAGAAATCGGGATTAAATATGCGGGGATCCGTCCCGGTGAGAAGATGTACGAGGAACTGCTTGGAGAGAATGAAGTTCATGGGGAAGCGGTGTTTCCGAAGATTTTTATTGGGAAGACGGTGGAGTTCCAGTATGAGCGCGTGACGAACCTGGTAGAAAACCATACTGACTTCGATCCTCAATACTTATCTAACTATGTTTTAGAATTAGCGAATAAGAAAGAACGACAATTAGTTCAGAGCATAAACTAAGGGGTGGATGAAATGCAAAAAGTAAGAAAAGCGATTATTCCGGCTGCGGGCCTAGGAACACGATTCCTGCCGGCGACGAAAGCTCAACCGAAGGAAATGCTTCCGATTGTGGACAAGCCTACTATTCAATATATCATCGAGGAAGCGGTCGCTTCCGGTATCGAGGATATTATCATTGTGACGGGTAGAGGGAAGAGAGCGATTGAGGATCATTTTGATAAGTCGTATGAGCTTGAAGAGACACTTGCGAAAAAGGGTAAGTATGAGCAACTGGAAGAAGTGCAGGGGATTTCGAAGTTGGCTAATATTCATTATATTCGTCAGAAGGAGCCACTTGGGTTAGGGCATGCGATTTCGTGTGCGAGCCGGTTTATTGGGGATGAGCCTTTCGCGGTTCTACTTGGGGATGATATTGTACATTCTCCTGAAAAGCCGTGCTTGAAACAACTGATTGAAGTTTACGAGCGCTATAACTCTTCCGTTATTGGTGTTCAAGAAGTGCCTAAACAGGAAGTATCAAAATATGGTGTCATCTCTATTAATAATCATGAGATGGATAACGGTGTCTTCCACATAAATGACTTAGTTGAGAAACCAAAGGTGGAAGATGCGCCATCCAATTATGCCATCATGGGTCGTTATGTATTGCGCCCTGAAATCTTTGAGATCCTTGAAACCCAAACACCTGGGGCAGGGAACGAGATCCAGCTTACGGATGCGATTAAGAAGTTGAATGAGTTGCAAATGGTTGTTGGATACGAATTCAAAGGTGATCGTCATGATGTAGGAGATAAGTTTGGGTTTATTAGAGCTACTGTGGAGTTTGCATTAGAGCGTGGGGATTTAAGAGAGCAAGTTTTAAACTACTTAAAAACTACCTTAGAAGAAAGTGAAATAAAACTCTAACTAAAAATAATTTATGTTATATCAGTGGAGAAATAATTTAATGTTTCTCCACTTCTTTTCGTAACTGATAGCTTGATATTAAATAATTTAGTGGATTAGTAGTTAATTAGAAGGTGAATCCTCTTTCGATTAAGTACTAAGTTACTAAATAGAAGTGAGGTAAAAGAAATGTCATATTTAGTCGTAATAGCACACCCAGATGATGAAGTATTAGGAGCAGGGGCTACCATGTATAAGCTTGCTCAGGAGGGCCATTCAGTAAATGTCTGTATTCTTTCGGGTGATGTCAATGCAAGGAATTTTAGGCCAACAACTGAAGAGTTGAATGAAGATGTAGCAAATTCTTTAAATATCATTGGTGTTGATAGAGTCATTACTGGAAATTTTCCTAATATTGAATTTAACATGGTACCACATTTAAAGCTTGTTCAATTCATAGAAAAAGCCATTATAGAAACAAATGCTGATGTGGTCTTTACTCATCATCCAGCCGATTTGAATAATGATCATCTACATACGTCCCTTGCTTGTCAGGCTGCTGTGAGATTGTTTCAGAGAAGAAGTGATGTGAAACCTCTGAGAGAACTACTCTTTATGGAAGTACCATCCTCTACTGAATGGGGATTGAATAAAACGATGAATCAATTTTCTCCTAATACTTTCATTGAAGTTGGAGAAAAAAGCGTGGATAAAAAGATTGAGGCTCTAGCTCAGTATCGTGGAGTAATGAGAGACTATCCTCACCCTAGAAGTAATGAAGCAATTAAAGGATTAGCCGCTTACCGTGGGGGCCAAGCCGGAATGGTTTATGCAGAGGCTTTTGAAAGTGTTTTTAGACGTGGATTCTAGTAGTAGAGAGGTTGGATAAAAGTGAAAAAGAAGATAGCATTTGCAACTTGTGTTCAATTGGGCTTGAGTTGCATTGAAGAAATCTATCGAATCGGAGGTAATTTGGAACTCCTAATTACCCTTAAAGACGAAAAAGCAAAGAAAAAGTCAGGAAGAATATATCTCGATGATATAGCACATAAACATAATGCTCCTTTATTAAAGATTGATAATATTAACGACCAAGAGGTTCTGGATTCGTTAAGAGAGCATCAAATAGATTGGTTGTTCATTATTGGCTGGTCCCAGATTGCACGAAAACAAGTTCTTGAGACACCAACCTATGGTTGCATCGGTATGCACCCAACTTTATTACCAGTGGGAAGAGGAAGGGCTGCCATACCATGGGCGATTATTAAAGGGTTGCAAGAAACAGGTGTGACGATGTTTAAACTTGATGAAGGCGTTGATACCGGTGATATTATTGGACAAGATTCGATTAGCCTGAATGAACAATCAACCGCGACAGAACTTTACAAAAGAGTCGATCAAATGCATATCACACTAATTGAAAAGTATTGGGATAGCATTGTTAATAACAACATCACGCTTACAAAACAGAATGAAGCAGCTGCCACTGAATGGCCTGGTAGAAAGCCAGAAGACGGAGAGTTATTAAATAGTATGACAATGGATGAAGCGGATAAATTAGTCAGGGCTGTCACTCATCCATACCCAGGAGCTTTCTATCACTCTGAAGAAAACAAATTAAGAATTTGGTCAGCTAAAACAAGTACAACTGAAGGTGAAATAGTACTGAAAGATGGATACTTAACTCCAATTGACTACGAGGTTGATGAGAAATAATGAAGGACAAAAAAATCCAACTCATACTTAAACGTGTATTAGATATTGTGGTGTCACTAATTGTACTTATTCCTTTCTTTCCTCTATGGCTATTGATTGCGTTTTTAATCAAGGTTACATCACAAGGACCAACAATGTTTCTACAAGAGAGACCAGGTCTTAACAAAAAGATATTCCAAGTGTACAAATTTAGAACAATGAAACCGGGCTCTGAAAACATGGTCAAAGGTCAAGAAGTGATGAAAGATGATGATCGAATAACCGCTATTGGTAAATTTCTAAGGAGAAGTAAATTAGATGAAATTCCTCAAGTATTGAATGTTCTTAAAGGAGAAATGAGTTTAGTAGGACCAAGACCTGAACGGGTTTCTTCACTAGCGGACTATACAAAAGAAATTTCTAAAAGACTGAATATGAAGCCTGGACTGACGGGATTAGCTCAAGTGAGCGGGAACATCTACCTTTCATTACAGGAAAGATATAGGTTTGATGTGTATTATGTGGAAAATTACAGCATCCTTCTAGATTTGAAGATTATTCTCAGGACTGTGGGAGTTGTCTTATTTGGTGAAGACAGGTACGTCGATAAAAGGTTAGTTGATCTTAAAAAAGGTGTTAATGAAGCGGCTGTTACTAAAGAGGAGACTATTTCAAAATGAAAAAGATACTTGTAACAGGAGCTAATAGTTATGTAGGTACTTCATTTATCAAATGGTTATCTCTATATCCTGATAAATATAGTATTGATACTATTAGCCTGAGAGATAACCATTGGAAAGAGACTTCTTTTGAAGGTTATGATGTGGTGCTTCATACGGTGGGAATTGCACATGTTGATTCGAATCCAGACCCTAGAATGGAACAACAATACTATAAAGTAAATCGAGATTTAACCATACAAGCAGCTCAAAAGGCGAAAATTGAAGGTGTTAAACAGTTTGTTTTTTTAAGTAGCATTATCGTTTACGGTGATAGTAGTAAAATTAATAAAACAAGAGTTATCACTGAAGAAACGGTACCGACCCCTGCTAACTTCTATGGAAATAGTAAGTTGCTAGCTGAGAAAGGTATTATCCCCTTAGAAGACAATAACTTTAGAATTGCCATAATTCGACCTCCTATGATCTATGGAAAAGGATCAAAAGGTAATTATCCAAAACTAGCAAAAGCAGCTCAGAAGTTACCTTTATTTCCAGACATTCAGAATCAGCGTAGCATGCTACATATAGATAATTTATGCGAATTCTTACGTCTATTAATCGACAACAATGATAGGGGAATATTTTTTCCGCAAAATGCTGAATATGTAAAGACTAGTGAAATGGTTAAATTAATTGGAAAAGCTCATGGCAGGAAGATTAGGTTAACTAAAATATTCAATCCTGTTATCGGGTTAATGGGTGGAAGAATAGAGATTATTAATAAAGTGTTTGGAAATTTAATTTATGATCGAAATCTAAGTTCTTATAAAGAAAACTATAGAATCAGAGATTTACAAGAATCAATTATAAGGACTGAAAAATAGAAATTATTATAGATTAAGGACTGTGAAATAATGGCTGACTTAACCGCAATTATATTAACAAAAAATGAAAGTAAAAATATAGTAGCATGTTTAGATTCAATAAAAGATTTCGCTATAAGAGCAGTAGTTGTCGATAGTGGCAGCACCGATAATACTGTTGAGTTGGCAAAGTCTTGTGGAGCAGATGTTTATTACAATGAATTTGAATACTACGCCCGGCAGTTTAACTGGGGAATTGATAATACTAATATTAACACAAAATGGATTCTTCGATTAGATGCTGATGAAAGGTTCACGCCTGAGTTGTGCAAAGAAGCAGAAACTTTAATGAGCAAACACGGTGAAGATGATATCAACGGAATAACAATGGAAGCGTGGTTATACTTTTTAGGTAAACGACTAAAATATGGTGCTAGTAAAAAGAGGAAACTTATGATCTTTAAGAGGGGAATTGGACGGATAGAAGATCGAAAGAGGGACGCACATAGCGTATTAGAGTATGGTCAATCTGTTTCTTTAAAAGAGCGTTTTATTCACCATGATTTTAAAGATGTTAATAGTTTTATTACAAAATATAATTATTATGCTACTCGGGAAATGGAAGATTATTTAGCCTATAAAAAAGGAAACTCTAGTGAAATCCAAACAGATGAAAAGATTCAAAGTACAAGAAAGAAAAAGTTCGGGTTATATTATAAGGCACCAAAGTTTCTTAGGGCTTGGTTATGGTTTGCATATAATTATTACTTAAGACTTGGGTTCTTAGATGGTAAAGAAGGATATATATATCATTATTTTGAATGCTATTGGTATAGGTATTTAGTCGATGCAAAAATTTTCGAGTTCGAGAATCTCGATCAAGGTATTACACAAAGCCAAACTTTACAAGATAAGAAAATATAGCTTAGGAATACCAAGGATACGGGAGGATAATTAAAATGATTGAAAGAGTAGAAAAGGTTGTTCATGGATTATTAATAAAGCACCCACTTATACGGAGAGCAGTTAAACGTACATATCATTTAGGAATGTATATAATTTCTCCAAAAATAAAGTACGAGGGTGAATTAAAGAGAGTATCACCAAATGATGATTATGAGTATTTCTTTGGATATTATGACAAATCACCATGGGACAAATCTGACAGATTTATGTTGTGTCTACGAGTGAAAAATTCACATTCCTCAGTTGCTCCAGATGAAAAAGCTGAAATTATTTTGATTGATACTAAGGATAATAACTCTTTTCGGAAAATTGCTGAAACAAATGCATGGAATGTTCAACAAGGATGTATGCTTCAATGGTTAGGGCCTGATCATTCAAGGAAAGTTCTTTACAATGACTATCGTAACGGAAACTACTGCACTGTCATTTTAGATATATATAGTGATGAAGAACAAGTTATAAATATGCCCGTGTATAGTGTATCTGAAGCAGGGGATTTTGCTCTTTCTCTAGATTTTTCAAGATTGCATAGTATGCGGCCAGGATACGGTTATTCTAACAAGGAAAATAGTACAAAAGGCCAAAAGTGCCCAGATACAGCATGTATTTGGAAAATTAATCTCAAAGATGGAGATATAACTCCTTTGCTGAAATATACTGACTTTGCGAACTTTGAACCTAGAAAAGAAATGGAAAATGCGGAGCATAAAGTTAATCACATTATGATAAATCCTTCAGGAACTAGATTCATGGTTCTTCATAGATGGTATTTAAATAATATTAAATACTCTCGTTTAGTAACCTGTAATAGTGATGGAAGTGGGCTATATAATTTAAGTGATGATAATTTCGTATCACATTGTAATTGGAAATCTGATAAAGAAATCCTAGCGTTTTTAAATAAAAATGAATCAGGTAACGGTTATTATCTGATGAAAGATGAAACTCAAGAATGGGAGCATATGTGGCAGGAATTGACCTTAGATGGCCACCCAAGCTATTCACCAAATGGTGAAAGTGTTGTTACAGATACCTATCCAAACCGTCAGCGACTATCCTCCCTATATCTGATAAAAGGAAATAAAGTAAAAAGAATTTCGCGTGTTTTTTCCCCGTTTAAATATGATAATGATGTAAGGTGTGATCTTCACCCCAGATGGAATAGAAAAGGGGATATGATTAGTATTGATTCAGTATATGAAGGAAAACGTGGCCTTTATATAATCAGCGTTAAGGGAGATGCAAATAGTGCCAAAGTCTAAAATAGTTTACTTATTAACTCGTTGTAAAAATGCGGGTCCGATAAAACAAACTGCAAATATAATAAAATATCTCGATAGGGAAAGATTCGAACCGGTGTTAATAACAATGTTTCCTGAGGTGAAAAATGATTCTCTATTCGAAATATATAAAGCCCAGAATGTAGAATATCATTGTATGAATAGTAATAAAAAGGAAGTACTTCTAAATGGCGGAAAGAAGATTAAGGAGTTATTGAACAAAATAAAACCGGATGTTGTTCATTCGGTTGGTATGGCTCCCTATAAGCTAGCAATTCAATATAATTCATGTAAACACTTGGTTACATTAAGAAATTATGTTTATGAAGATTACCCTGCAAAATATGGGAAACTATTAGGGACTATCATGGCTACATTAGACATGAGGCAAATCCAGCGTGGTGGAAGTATTGTTACTTGTTCTGAAAGTCTTTCAAATATTTATAAAGCTAAGAAAAATATTCAATTACCTTTTATAAGAAATGGTGTTGACTTGATAGATTACAAAAAAACTAGTGAAAGCATTCGAAGTGAGATGCGAGAAAAGCTGTCGCTACCACAGGACAAAAAGATTGCTGTATACACGGGTCAATTTTTAGAAAGGAAAAATCAAAAATTTGCTATTGAAGGAATTTTATCCAGTAAATTAAAAGAGGACATTTGTTTAGTTTTAATTGGTGCAGGAAAAAATTTAGAAATTTTAAGAAATCAGTATAAAGAAAATGCAAATGTCATTTTTACTGGTCAACAAAGCAATGTTGAAGAATATTTACAAGCAGCTGATTTTTATGTATCTACAAGTAAATCGGAAGGAATGCCTAATGGTGTATTGGAAGCAATGGCGGTGGGTTTGCCCGTTTTACTATCAGATATCTTGCAACACAAAGAAATAGTGGAAATCAATGAAAGGGTTGGTAGACTATATAGCAGTGGTAATCTTTTAAGCTTTGAAAAATCGCTGAGTGAATTGCTGGCTATGGACCTATATAAGTCAGGTAATGAAAGTTATGAGGTTGTTAATAATCATTTAAACGCCGAACTGATGAGTCGTTCCTATCAGAAGAAGTATTCATCTATATTACATGAAAGGGGTTGATCCTCTTGGCTAATGATAGAAAAATAATTAAAATTCTTCAAAACCCTGGAAATATGTTATTTTCTCTTGGGTATAGAGGTTTTTTTAATTGGATGCCAGATAAATTTTATTTAAAGATGATTTACAGATCCAGACTCAAAAGGAAATTAAACTTAAAAGCTCCAAAAACTTATAATGAAAAATTACAATGGCTAAAACTACATGATAAAAATCCGGCATATACTAAATTGGTTGATAAGTATGAGGTTAGAAAATATATTAAACATGAGATTGGAGAAGAATATTTAGTACCTTTGTTAGGGGTTTACGAGGATGTTGATCAGATAGAGTTTAATTCCTTGCCTGAGAAGTTTGTATTAAAATGTACTCATGATTCAGGTGGGGTAATTGTTTGTACCGACAAGTCTGTGTTAAATATTCAGGAAGTAAAGAAACAGTTAAAAGAAAGAATGAAAAAAAACTACTATTGGTCGGGAAGGGAAAATCCATACAAAGAAATAAAGCCGAGAATAATCGTTGAAAAATTTATGATGGATAAAAAAGAGGAAGAACTAAAAGATTATAAATTCTTCTGTTTTAATGGAGAGCCAAAAGCCTTATTTATAGCTTCGGAACGCAGTACAGGAAATACAAAGTTTGATTTTTTTGATATGGATTTTAATCATCTCCCTTTTATGCAACATTACCCTAATTCAAATAATGATATTAAAAAACCATCGAGGTTTGATGAAATGATAGAGTTATCAAAGGCTCTTTCCAAAAGATTTCCTCATGTTAGAATTGATTTTTACGAGGTGAATGGAAGATTATATTTCGGAGAATATACATTTTACCATTTTAGTGGATTCAGGAGATTTGAACCAGAAAGATATGATAAGTTGTTTGGTGATTGGCTTCAATTAGAATGAACTAAATCTTCTATTTGAGCTGTTAAATGCCCCCTTTATTTATCTTATCCATGGGAGGATGTAAATTGTGAAGTTGGTTTCAGTCATAATTACTACTCATAAAGGTAGTGAATATATTCAACGTGCAATAGAGAGTGTATTGAGTCAAGAGTATAAGAATATCGAATTAATTGTGGTAGATGATAATGGGATTGACTCTCATGAACAGAAAAAAACTTATGAAACAATTGAACAGTATTTAACTGACAAAAGGGTTAAATATATTGCACATGAAGTAAATATTAATGGAGCTGCCGCAAGGAATACTGGTTTCAAAGGATCAAAAGGAGAGTATATTACCTTTTTAGATGACGATGACTTTTATTTTCCACAGAAGATTAGTGCACAAGTAAAAACTTTAGAGGAACTTGATGAAACTTGGGGGATGGCCTATTGCTCAGTACTCATTAGGTATGGTAATGGGAAAACCGTTATACGCAAATCCAGAAAAAGCGGTGAATTGTTATTTGATTTATTGGTTCATAGCACTGTTATTGGTTCTGATTCTCTTCTTATAAGACGGGGTGCTTATGAAAAGTTAAATGGCTTTGATGAATCCTTTTTCAGGCACCAAGATTATGAATTTACTGCACGAGTGGCAGCAAATTTTAAAGTGGTAGCAGTTCCAGTTGTTGGCTTTGAATATAATAAAACAACGAACAGAAATGATCCAAGAACTATTGAGATTGCACAAGAATATAGAAGGCACTATATAGATAAAATGATTCCTTATATAAAAACTTTAAGTAAAAAAAAGCAGTATATCGTTATATATTCTAATGCTTTAGAAGTAACTTCCTTTTATTTAAGAAAGGGAGAACTAAGAAAATTTCTCCAACAATTTGTTGACTATACCTCACGGTGGGTAAAATGTATTAGCCTAACTGCTATTTTTAGTATGCTTTACTTAAAAGCAAAACATAGATTTAAAAGGCAGTTACAATTGATTTTTGCAAAAAAAGGATGAATGTATTCTCAATATAGGTTCGTTCAACATCATAATTTAAGAAGGAGCATGCAATTGAGAACTCTAAATAAAAAAGGGTTAGACATGTATCTATTTTTGATTTTACTAATTCCACATGTTCAACCTGCATTTTTTGGAACAATTGAATGGATGGAATCCCTTTACAATTTGGGAAGGGTTACTTCAGGGCTTATTATTATACTAATCTATATAAATCATGATAAAACCACCAAATTAATGCTAATTGTTATTATGTTTCAGCTTGCTTTACTTATACCTACTATATATAACAATGGCAACTTCATTTCACTACTAATAACTTCTTCATCTGTCATTGCTCTTTGTATGTTAGTAGAAATTTATATTAAAAAAAATGCTTTAGCTATGCTTGACGGTATGAACATTTTATTTGAATTGTTAATATATGCAAACTTCATTATTATGTTATTGTTTCCAAAAGGGATACATACAGTTGATATAGATGTATATTATTTATTTGGAGGAACGAATGTTGCTATCCGAATGATTTTACCCGGAGTTTGTGTATCACTATTAAGATCATATTTTCGTTTTGGCAAAATCACATTTAGAAGTTTTTTAGTTGTGATCACTACAGCAGCAACAGTTACTATCACATGGTCAGTTACTGCTATGGTAGGATTTTCTATAGTAATTATTTTTAGTATATTTTACCGTAATAGACCATTTCCTGCTTTTTTTAATTATTTTAGTAATTGGTTCGTATCGGTTTTATTCATGGTTCTTGTAGTTATCTTTAGAATGCAGGATTTATTTGCAACAATAATTACTGATATATTTGATAAAAGTCTTACGTTCACTGGTAGAACTAGATTGTGGGATAATGCTTTATATTATATTCAGAAGTCTCCAGTATGGGGTTGGGGAGTGGAAAATAAAATATTAGTTGGACAAAAGGTTGGAAATCAAAATGGATCACATGATTATTATCTCGATATATTATATCGTGGTGGATTTATCCTTCTCACTCTATTAGTCATAATAATTGTGATTGTTGGTAAAAAGATATTAAAAAACCAAAGTAATAGATTTTCACAAATTATAACCATAATAATAACTTCCTATTTTATTATGTGGATTTTCGAACCCTTTTATAATCAAGAAGCACTAATGTTTGCTGTATTTTTTATGGGATACCATGTAGATAGTATAATTAAACATCACAAAAACTATCGAGAAGTAAGGGATGTAAGAATGTTGAAATGCAATTGAATATAAAAAAAGGAACAGATTATAGTGGCGAGTATAAGTAAAAATTATTTATATAATGTAATATATCAAATTTTATTAATGATACTTCCGATAGTCACCACTCCCTATGTTGCAAGAGTTTTTGGAGCAGAAGGTGTAGGAATAATCTCTTATACCCAATCGGTAGCAAACTATTTTCTTTTATTTGCCATGCTTGGTGTGAAAAACTATGGAAACAGGTCAGTTGCAAGGGTAAGAGATGACAAAGGTAAACTAAGTGAAACCTTTTGGAATATATACAGTCTTCAATTACTTTTAACTATTTTAGCTATTTTAGCTTACAGTATATTCATTTTCATCTCAAGTCAAAACTATAAAATGATTTTGATTATTCAAGTAATATTTATAATGTCTGCAGCTTTTGACATAAGTTGGTTTTTCTTTGGTCTAGAACATTTCAAAATTACGGTAATACGAAATATTATCATTCGTATATTATCAGTTGTTGCCGTTTTCGCTTTTGTTAAAACTAGTGATGATCTGTGGATATATATACTAATAACTGCCGTCAGTGCACTTTTGAGTCAAATAATTGTATGGCCTTTTATAAAACAGTATATAATTTTCAAACCCCCGTCTTATCAGGAAATTGTTAAACACCTTAAGCCCAATATGGTGTTATTTATTCCAGTAGTAGCTGTGAGTATTTATAAAATTATGGCTAAAATCATGCTCGGTACAATGAGCGATATAGAACAATTGGGGTTGTATGAAAATGCAGATAAAATTATTAATATACCGCTTGGTTTAATAGTTGCATTTGGTTCTGTTATGCTTCCTAGAATGTCAAATATGGCTGCTAGAGGTCAAGTTGTTGAAAGTCAAAAGTACATTGAGAAATCAATGAACTTTATTATGTTTATAGCATTTGCGTTAGCTTTTGGCATTGCTGGAATTGCGCCTGTTTTTGCTCCACTCTTTTTTGGCTTAGAGTTTATTGAAACAGGAAAAATAATAGCAAATCTTGCTCCAACTATTATATTTATAAGTTGGGCTAATGTTATAAGAACTCAGTACCTAATACCAAACCAGCAAGATAAAGCATATATTTTATCTGTAATAATAGGTGCGTGTGTAAGTTTATTATTGAATATTATTTTAGTTCCTAAATATGCTGCTAATGGTGCGGTTATTGGTATACTAGCGGCAGAGTTTTCAGTAGCTTTTATACAAACTTTTATGGTTAGAAAGGAAATTACTATAAAGGTTTATTTAATCAAAACCTTACCCTTTTTTCTTATTGGGTTAATTATGTATTTCTTTGTGAGATTATGTGAATTAATACCAATTAACCAAATATATTTATTATTCATTCAAGTAATAGTAGGGGCAATAATTTATATAGTGATTTCCTATATTTATTTATCTATTATAAGAGATCAAAATTTAGTTGAATTAAAACAAAAAATAACGAAAAAAAATTATAAAAAACAATAATAATATTTTAATCATTGTTTAAGTAAGTAGAAAAATAATTACCAAATAATTTTTGGAGTGATTTTATGCGAGATAGCTTCAAAGCTTTATATAATAGAGTTTTATATCTTAGGATAAGGTATTTTTATAGAAAAAAAATAAAGTCACTGATAGAAAAAAGGGGAATGAAAATTAAAATCTCCAATGGGTATTCTGAAAAAATAGACTCATTTTGGTCAAGTGGTCTTGGGCTTAAAATAAATAAAAACTGGCATATTGCATACAGTACCGTTAACGGGAAAGAGGATCATAGATATATACCAGAAGATGTTTTTTATACCTTAATAGAGAGGTCATTAAATCAGTATGATTTAGCACAAGCTTATAGTGATAAAAATAATTACGATTTATTCCTTGATGATTACCCTCAACCAGAAACTTTAATAAAAAAAATAAATGGGAATTTTTATAATAAGCAAAGAACTAAATTAACTAAAGAAGAGGTAATTAATATATTGCTTTTTAAACCAGGAGAGATATTTATAAAACCTAGTTTAGATAGTGGCGGCGGCAAAAATGTAAGCTTATTGAAAATAGATAATAACAAGATTATTTTAAAAAATAAAAAACTATCATTTGATAAGTTAGATAGTATTTATAAAGATAATTATATTATTCAAAAAAAAGTTAATCAGCACAAAATTTTACAAGATATTTATCCCCATTCTTTAAACACTATAAGAATAACAACATTGTTTTGGGATAATAAAGTAGAGGTTCTATCATCAGTAATTAGGTTTGGAAATAAAGGTTTAAACGTGGATAATGGAGGTATAGCTTGCGGTATTGATGACGACGGCATCTTAAAATCTCCAATTGATAAAAATGGTTTTGTTCATGAAAAGCATCCTTATACTAATTATGTGTTAAAAGATATAAAGATTCCCGGTTATGAGGAAGTAAAAAAACTAGTTCTAAATTTACATCTCAAGTTACCCTACTTTAGAATGGTATCGTGGGATGTAGCAATTGATGAGAATTCTAAACCGATCTTGTTAGAACTGAATTTAAAAGGACAAGAGATAAATTTTCATCAGTTTAATAATGGCCCTATATTTAAGGGTTTTACTGAAGAAATATGTAAATTTTCAATTGATAAGTAATTTATTTTTAAAAAATTATGATATAAGTTCATTGCATAAAATAATATTTAGGTTTCTTATATTAATCCAAATTAAAAAATAGTGAGGATGGGTAATATGAAAATTGCAGTTGCTGGAACAGGTTATGTTGGATTAGTAGCAGGGGTATGTTTTGCAGAACAGGGGCATCAAGTAACTTGTGTTGATATAGATGAGAAAAAAGTTAATATTATGAAATCTGGGATTTCTCCAATATATGAAGAAGGCCTAGAGGAATTGATGCAAAAGAACTATGCTGCTGAAAGGCTTGATTATACAACAGATTATAAATCTGCCTATAAAGATGCCGATGCAATCTTTATTGGGGTAGGAACTCCTGAGCAACCAGATGGTTCTGCAAATCTTTCATATATTGCCACAGCAGCTAAACAGATTGCAGAATCAATAGAAAAGGATTGTCTTGTAGTTGTGAAGTCTACAGTTCCTGTTGGGACGAATGATAAAGTAGAACAGTTTATTCAGGATTTTTTAGTCAAAGATGTCAAAGTAGAAGTAGCATCTAACCCAGAATTTTTAGCGCAAGGATCTGCTGTTCATGATACCCTTTTTGCTGAAAGAATCATTATCGGAACAGAAAGTATATGGGCTGAGGGATTGTTGACCAAAATTTATGAACCGTTTCATTTACCGATTGTTTCAGTGAATAGAAGATCGGCAGAAATGATAAAATATGCATCCAATGACTTCCTTGCATTAAAGATCTCTTATATGAATGACATAGCTAATCTTTGTGAATTGGTTGGTGCGGATATTCAGGATGTAGCTAAGGGTATGAGTTTTGATGAGCGGATTGGAAGTAAGTTCTTAAGTGCAGGGATTGGCTTTGGTGGCTCATGTTTTCCTAAAGATACAAAGGCACTTGAGTATATTGCAAAACAAAACGGTTATGAACTCAAAACCGTTAAAGCAGCTATTGATGTAAACAAAGAACAAAAAACAATGCTTTTTAGAAAAGCTAGTAAAAGGCTTATTACATTTAACGGTCTTAAGGTTGCGGTATTAGGATTAACTTTCAAGCCTGGAACGGATGATTTAAGAGAGGCAGCATCTCTTGAGAATGTGCCTTTATTATTAGAACAAGGTGCAGATATTTATGCTTATGATCCAGTTGGTGCAGAAAACTTTGCCAAAGTTCATGCAGAGGGTAAAAATGGCAAAGGTAACATTACTTATGTCTCGAACATCGAGCATGCTTTGGAAGATGCGAATGTTTGCTTTATCTTTACCGAGTGGGGTGAAATAAAAACAGTAATTCCTGAAACGTATAAGAAGTTAATGAAAACTCCATTAGTATTTGATGGTAGAAACATTTATGATGTTGAGGATATGCAGGAAGCAGGAGTAGAGTATCACTCAATCGGAAGAAAACCTACAATTAGAGCAGCTGTTAAGGAGTCGAAGAAACTTGAATCACAAAACTCTTGATTATAGTAAAACATATTTAATTACAGGAGTAGCTGGTTTTATCGGATACTACTTATCTAAAAAGTTGTTGGAACAGGGCTGCCAAGTGATTGGAATTGATAATGTTAATGATTACTATGATGTAAATCTTAAATATACTCGTTTAGCAAATTTAGAACCTCATGACAAGTTTAGTTTTATTAAAGGCGACATATCAGACAAGGATATTGTAATGAGAACTTTTGAAGAATACAAGCCTAATGTTGTAGTTAACTTAGCTGCTCAGGCAGGAGTAAGGTATTCAATAGAGAATCCGGATGTCTATATTCAAAGTAATATCATTGGTTTTTATAATATTCTTGAGGCCTGCAGATATAATCCTGTGGATCATCTTGTATATGCCTCATCTAGTTCTGTTTATGGAGCTAATAAAAAGGTGCCATTTGAAGAAACAGATTTTGTAGATAACCCAGTATCACTATATGCATCTACAAAAAAATCTAATGAACTAATGGCACATACCTATAGTCATCTTTATAAAATTCCAGCGACAGGACTTAGGTTCTTTACTGTTTATGGTCCATTGGGACGGCCGGATATGGCCTACTTCGGATTTACAGATAAGTATTTCACTGGTGAACCCATCAAAATTTTTAACAACGGTGATTTTAAAAATGATCTTTATAGGGATTTCACGTACATTGATGATATTGTTGAAGGTATTGAACGTCTTTTAGGTAATCCACCTATAGAGGATGTTCAACATAAAGTTTTTAATATAGGGAACAACAGTCCAGAGAAATTGATGGTATTTATTGAGACTTTAGAAAAGGCTTTAAGTAAAGCGTTAGATAAAGAAGTACAATTTGAGAAAATATATGAACCCATCAAACTTGGAGATGTACCAGCTACTTACGCTTCTACAGACTCATTGCAAAACGCAGTAGGATTTAAGCCGGAAACTTCAATTGAAGAAGGATTGCAGAAATTTGCTGATTGGTATGTAGATTATTATAAGTGTCATTAAATAAATTAATTGCGAAGGAATCTGCCTAATATAAGAATTCTTTAACTCTTATATTAGGTTTTTATTTTAATGTTACCTAATTAATCAAGCTAATAATGAAGAAGTTATCTATTGTCAATCCTAATAATAGACGGAGTATTTATTGTGACATCTTAAGGAAAGAAGTTTTGTCGATTCCTACATTCAAAGGATGGTACTTAGTAGTGTTTAATATTTGTAACGAATTTAGCATCCGCTTACTTTTTGAGGGTAGAATATTTAGGTGAAGTCATTTAAGTTTTATTAATTGAACTTCAAAGAAAATAATAATGATTCTATACCTTATAATGAACATATATCAGGTAAGTTAGTTTTCTTTGAGCCATGGATAGTTTGAGGGGCCTTACGGGAAGAGTTTAAAAAAATATCGTAAAATGCGAGACAAATAAGATAAAGTGGCTACCATTTAGCCAAAAGAGGCACAGCCCCTCATCCAGTTACATACTATTAACTTTTATGAAACTCACTTTAAAAGAATTCGTTTTGCCAATACCGTTCCTATTGGTATTCAAAGGCATTATTACCCAATAAGTTTAGGTGAACAACTAATTAATTTTGGTTTAAACAAAGAAGCCTTTTATGATTTATTGGAAAGGGAATTAGAAGTAAGAACCTTTCAGTGTCTGAACAAATGATAAAAGTTGGAATTTTAACCAAAGATGATTCTCAATTACTCAACATTCCGTCTGGTTCACGTATAGTTATAGCTGAAGGAAAAATCACAGATAGCAATGGTCATTTTGTGGAATTTGAAAATGCATATTATAGGTCTGATTTATATTCATTTAAGAATAATTTGTCCAGGGAAAGTCACTAAATATATCTGAGAACCTTTTATTGGTACGAAATGTCCGACAATGTTGCTTGTCAACCATTAGATCAATTAATATTGTAGTAGTTCAAATTAAAAATATTATCGAAGGAGATAGAAAATGAAAGAAAGAAAAACGCTAAATAAATCATTAAAGCCTCATTGGGTATGGGCGATAGCACTTGGATCATCAATTGGGTGGGGAGCGTTTGTACAACCAACCAATTGGATAAATACAGCAGGACCTCTTGGTGCAATGCTTGGTTTTGGCATTGGGGGTCTTCTAATGATGGTGATTGCGGTGAGTTATGGTTTCCTGATTAGAAGCTTCCCTGTTTCGGGGGGGGAATTTGCCTATGCATTCATTAGCTTAGGCAGAACCCATGCTTTTATTTCCGGTTGGTTCTTAACCCTTGGATATATATGTATAGTTGCTCTAAACGCATCAGCCTTTGCTCTAATGTTTAAATTTGTTTTCCCTCGGTTTATAGAACATTTTCATTTATATCAAGTTGCTGGTTGGGATGTCTATGGCACTGAAGTCATATTAGCAACAGTTGCATTATTTATATTTGGATATTTAAATGTAAGAGGATCAGGATTTTCTGGTAGAATACAATTTGTATTTTGTGCAGTAATGGTATTAAGTGTTATCGTTCTAACAATTTTAGTAGGTACTCAACCGGATTCTGGTTTAGTAAATATACAGCCATTTTTCCCGGCAGAAAAAACTGCATTTGCTGCAGTAATTGCTATTGTAGCAATAGCTCCTTGGGCATATGTAGGATTTGATAATGTTCCTCAGCTTGCCGAAGAATTCAATTTTTCTTCCAAAAAAGCTTTTAACCTAATTATCGGAGCTCTATTTTTTGCAGTAATATTATATATTTTAATGATTTTAGCCACTTCGATGGCGCGCCCTTGGCAAGAACTAGTATCTGGAAACCTCCTTTGGGGTACTGGGACAGTTGTACAAGAATTACTAGGAACGTTCGGTATGGCAATTTTAGTCATAGCTGTATCAATGGGGATTTTTACCGGATTAAATGGCTTTATAGTTTCTTCTAGTCGTCTATTATTTGCAATGTCTCGTGCGAAAATAATTCCAGAGTCTTTTTCAAGATTACACCCAAAATATAACACACCATATTTTAGTATTATTTTTACAGTTGTTATTTCAATGCTAGCACCTTGGTTTGGTCGTCAAGCGTTGATATGGGTGGTAGATATGTCATCTATCGGTGTTACTATTGCATATTTTTATACTTGCTATACAGCCTTTAAATTATTTAAGTGGAATAGGAGCTTAGATTTTAATCCAGCAATAAATGAAATTTCTCCTGTTAAGAAAGCTTTTGCGGGATTAGGAGTAATAGTAAGTATTGTATTCCTTGCTCTATTACTAATACCAGGATCTCCTGCATTCCTGGGAATTCAGTCAAGAATAGCATTAGCAGTATGGATTGTTTTAGGGATTGGCTTCTATCTTGTGAAACGAAAAGAATTATATGCTATTCCTGAAAGTGAACTTAATTATTTAATATTAGGTGATAAGGAAGTAGTATCAAAAAATGCAAGTTCATAAATGAATATAATCCTAGTTTTGATGTCATGAAACCTAGGATATGAGGACATGAGAAACTTTTAAATCCGCTTGGTTAAATGAGGGGCCATTCCAATTTGTTTATTCATTAATCTGAAAAATGAACTTTAACTGTTTCTATTTATCGGTTTAGACAACCACCAAAGAGAAGTCTGCTGGAATAGTGCATTTCTTAAGAGCCACGGGTTTGGGGCAATTGAAGCGATTGAACCACCAAACGCGGGGATAGAGCCACTTTTAGTGGGACAGGGAGCCAGTTTTCTTTTGTGACCATTGACATCTGATTTCAGATGACTTAAAAGTTTCCTGTTTACTTCTATCATTCTTGCCTAACTGATTGGCACCTTCGCCACTTTATTTACCATTGTACGCAGGAATCTGACGAGCTAACGCAATGAGTTTAGCCATCTGCAAATAGAAAGCGCCTTTTCTAATAGAAAAGGCGCTTTGTGGTTTAATAGAACGCTAGGTATAGATTCAATTCATAGAAGCTTCGACTTCTAAAGCAGTAAGGCGAATGTAACCGTCAAGTAAATTGAACAATTTTTGCTTATTTATGAGGGTCAAATGGGGACGGTTCCTTTTTGACTTTTGTATTAAATTGGAATAATTTGTTTGCCGATGCCCTTCAACTTAATAGAGGCCTAAATGATTTTCAAGGCTCAGATTTCCATTGATAGTGCATAGTCTAAGGTTATTATATCTGTGAGAACATTGGATGTGCAATGAAGAATCCGTGAATTATCTAAAAATAGAGCAGCCAATCAATTTGGGGCAGGGAATCAAATGATTCTAACAACTACTTACTTAAGCACTGATTGCTATAAGTTAATCGGGGGCAACTCTACTTTCCATTAGTAATTAGTGTAGAATACGGATTAATATAATTTTTTCTATAAACAAAATAATAAATAAAAGATAATAAAGGAAGTTACAAATAATGAATGAAAATGTTTTAATTAAAGGCCATGATATTTCAGAAAAAATAAAAAAAGAGTTAGTAGTAAGAGTAAAGGACCTTACTAATAAAAATATTCTTCCTTGCCTTGCTACAATCCTTGTTGGGGATAATCCCTCATCAGAAACATACATTAAAATGAAAAGTAATGCTTGCAGGAGGATAGGTATAAAATCACAGAAATATAATCTTTCAGAGGAAACAACTACTGAAGAACTAATTGATTTGATTGAAAGATTAAATGCTGACCAAAGTATACATGGCATACTGCTGCAACACCCTGTCCCTTCGCAAATAGATGAAAGGTCCGCATTTGATTCAATAAAAATTGAAAAAGATGTCGATGGAGTGACAAGTAGTGGATTTGGAAGAGCTGCATTAGAAGTTGATACCTACCCTTCCTGTACACCTGCAGCCATTATGGAATTAATAAACTTTTATAACATAAATGTGGAAGGTAAGCATGCGGTAGTGGTTGGAAGGAGTCCGATATTAGGTAAACCGGTCTCTAGTCTATTATTGAATAAAAATGCTACGGTTACTACTTGTCACTCTTACACAACTAATTTAGAGGGCATATTAAAACAAGCTGACATTGTCATCGCAGCAGTTGGTAAACCGAACTTTATTAAAGGTGAATGGTTAAAGAAAGATGCCATTGTTATCGATGCCGGTTATAACAAAGGTAACATAGGTGATGTGGACTTTGAATCTTGTGATGGGATAGTCAAAGCGATTACTCCCGTACCTGGGGGAGTGGGACCAGTCACAATTGCCATGTTGCTTAAACATACGGTGGAGGCGGCAGAAAAGCAATCTCTTAACTTGGTTAGCAACTAATCTATACTATTTTTGAAGGGGACATCCATGAATAGAATAAAACAACAAGATCCAGAAATGTATTTTGCGATTCAATATGAATTAGAGCGTCAACGAACGAAGATCGAATTAATTGCATCTGAAAACTTTGTCAGTGAAGCCGTTATGGAAGCACAAGGCTCCGTTTTGACAAATAAGTATGCAGAGGGGTACCCAGGTCGTCGCTATTATGGGGGCTGTGAGCATGTGGACGTAGCCGAAAATCTGGCCCGCGACCGTGCGAAAGAACTGTTTGGAGCAGAACACGTCAACGTTCAGCCTCACTCAGGAGCACAAGCCAATATGGCAGTCTATTTCACCATCCTTGAACAGGGCGACACGGTTCTTGGAATGAACTTATCTCATGGGGGACATCTGACTCATGGAAGTGCGGTCAACTTCAGCGGTATTCAATATAATTTCGTAGAGTACGGTGTGGATGAAGAAAAGCACCTGATCAATTACGAAGATGTTAGACAAAAAGCATTGGAACACAAGCCGAAGCTGATCGTAGCGGGAGCAAGTGCGTATCCAAGAGCGATCGATTTCGCGAAATTCCGTGAAATCGCTGACGAAGTGGGAGCATACCTGATGGTGGGTATGGCTCATATCGCCGGACTTGTAGCGGCTGGTCTTCATCAGAACCCGGTTCCGTATGCAGACTTCGTGACGACAACGACTCACAAAACATTGCGTGGACCTCGCGGTGGAATGATCCTTTGTAAAGAAGAGTTTGCGAAGAAGACAGACAAGTCTATTTTCCCTGGAATCCAGGGCGGACCTCTTATGCACGTGATTTCGGCCAAAGCCGTGGCTTTCGGTGAAGCATTGCAGGACTCGTTTAAAGAGTACGCGCAAAACATCATCAACAATGCGAAGCGTTTAGGAGAAGGTCTTGTAAAAGAAGGAATCGATCTTGTATCCGGAGGTTCTGATAACCACCTATTACTGATCGACACTCGTTCACTTGGCTTGACTGGTAAAGTGGCGGAGAAAGTCCTTGATGAGATCGGAATCACGGTTAATAAAAATACGATCCCATTTGATCCGGAAAGCCCATTCGTTACAAGCGGTGTCCGTATCGGTACTGCCGCTGTGACATCAAGAGGGTTCGGTCTTGAGGATATGGACGAAATTGCTTCCATTATGGCACTGACTCTTAAGAGTCACGAGGATGAAGCGAAATTGGAAGAAGCGCGCAAACGCGTCTTGGATTTAACAAGCAAGTTTGAGTTATATACAGAAAAATAAATGAAGATAGAATCTATTCACTGAGAAAGTAATGAAGAGATATATCGATATATTAGTAAGAAAGAGGCTAATATTATGACAAGAATTTTTAAAAGTAACTTGGAAGAAGCACTATATCAATTTAGAGTATACTTTGTGGGTTGGGGTCTTATTGTGATAGGCATGGTAATCTTACTTTACTCCACAGTATTAGAAAATACTATATTTAAGGATATTGAATCTGTTATAAGTAAAATGGAAAAAGTAGAGTTCTTCCTACAATTAATAGCATTAAATGTTACTCTTATTGGCTTAACAGTAACATTATTAACAGCAGTAATTGATATTAGAAAAGAAAAGAATTCAAAAAAACAAGGCGAACCCTATTTAAAAGGACCAGTAAGCCATTTGAATAGGTATATTGGCATACCATTCGCTTTCATAGTTATTTTATATACAATTCTTTGTCTCTGTTTTTCAGCGAAGCAAGAACTAGGTTTTCAATATTTTGTGAATCGAGACATTGTACTTGACAATGTATATATTTTATCTTTGAGTTTATTAGCTTTAGGTGGGGCCATTAAGAGGATGTAAAAAATTATATATAATACTTGGAAGTTACCTGGTTAAGCTGATTACACTACCAATAGATTTTGGGACTCTTCGCCAACGCATTTACCTACGGATAAAATTATCTTTATGGGAATATTGGCGTTTGACTTTGGATACAGTCAGGCAAAAGACTTGAAGTTGATGTTATTTAATTGAATAATAAGAAACACTCTTGAGTATTACATTAGGAAAGAGCCACTTGAGCGGACTTTTGAGCCACCAAGTGCGGATAATAGAGCCACTAAATGCAACACAAAGAGCCACTATCTCGAATACGTATTAAAACAGCCATCGAAATTAGGTACTTCGATGGCTGTGTGAGTTATTTAAAGCTCTTTCCTTCTAGCTGGTCTTCAATAATTGTAACAGCTTGTATGACAATATCCTCTTGGTATAAATCTTCCTCTTCATCAGCTTCCAAACAGAGGGGCAGAAGGAGTTTTACAATCTGCTCCATTACCTCATCACGACGAAATCGATGAAAGAAATACGTGGCTATACGGTTTTCTACTTCAATTGGAATCATGAAGATCCCACCAATCCATGGCGTTCACGCATTGAAATTTCTCCATCAACCATAATGTGATAAGAATCATGAATAATTCGATCAAGAATCGCATCAGCTACTTGAGCTTGTCCTAATTTCGCGTGCCATCCTTCTGGAGAAAACTGCGAACAGAATATGGTAGAGGCTCTTTTGAGCCTTGACTCAATTATCTCTAATATAAGCATCACATGTTCTTCTGGGAGTTCTATTAATAACCACTCATCCAGGATTAATACATCTACTTTCCAGTATTCTTGAATCAACTTCTGAAAACTTCCGTCTGCTTCGAACTTGGCAACTGTCAGCTCATCTAATAGTTCAGGGAGACGTATATACTTAAGGTTATAAAACTGACGACATGCTTGATCACCAAAGGCATTTGCGATCCATGTTTTTTCGTTTCCTGAAGCGCCCATAAGGATAATGTTATGGGGTCGTTAAATATAATTTCCTGCTGCTAGTTCTAAGATGAGTTGCTTATTCAGTTTTCGATCTGGATTATATTCGATATCTTCAATGGCAGCTGCTGGTTCATTCAATGTTGCCTGTTTAATCAGACGTTCTAACTTATTTGAACGTCTGCAATCATACTCATGATCCACTATAAGCTGAAAACGATCATCAAAGTCCATTTTTTGATATTCACGGTTTTGGCTCTGTTGCTGATAATATCCGCCATACCACCCTAGCTGCTACCGTATTTCTTGAATGACCCGTGCTCGCACTGATTGTATGCTGACTCATCCCATTTAAGTAAATATATAGAATATTCAGGATATTGGGGTCAGACCCCCGCTCAGCTAAAGTGCCCAGCGTTAACGTGTTAAAGTGTGGTGTTTGTTGGTGGAGGGCTTGTGTGGTTGGATGGTTGCTTTGGTTGGTTGATGGTTAGGGAGAAAGATTGTGGACCCTTGCTACCTTTTTGTTGTGGGTTGGCAAGGGTTTTATTAGGTTATGCCAGGGTGTTTACTGTTTGAAGAGTAAAGCTTTGCTATTCAGAATCTCTTAATCTTGTATGTTCACTTTACCTCTTCTGTCATGTCGAACCACTTTATTTTCATTTGGAATCCTTCAAAGGATGTGACCATCTCGCCAAGCTGTTCCCATGTATATGGTTTTCCGTCTATGATGATCAATGGGGTGTTACCATTTGACGCTTCATCGTATTCCACTTTGCCGATTACTTGATCTGCTGCAATGACTTCTTGTTGATGCCCGTTTGGGAAGCGATGTAGCTTCAGGCTTAGCCGTTGGGGTCAGACCCCCAGGGAGGTGTGACATTGGTGTTTGGTTAGATAATGTTTGACAAAGACTTTTTGTCGGTTTAGAATTATTCATATAAGGAACATATGTTCTTTTTTAAGAGGAGGAAAGAAATGTCGAGAAAACTACGCATCTGGTACCCGGGTGCCATGTATCATATCACGGCAAGGGGGAATAAGCGTGGTGCTTTGTTTTATGATGACTGCGATTATCTTACCTACTTGCATATCCTTGAGGATGTCCGCTTTATGTATCCCTTCGTATTACACTCCTATTGTCTCATGACCAATCACATTCACCTGCAGATCGAAACCATCGACCATCATATTCAATACATTATGAAAACACTTCATTCCCGATATGCTGTCTATCTGAATCGCCGGATGAAAACGGTGGGGCATCAGTTCCAGGGTAGATATGGGGATGAGCTGATTGAATCCAGTGACTATTTTTTGGAAGTAAGTCGCTATATCCATCGAAATCCGTTGGAAGCAAACATGGTTTCCCGCTGTGAAGACTACCCCTGGAGCAGTTATTCTTCTTATATTACAGCTTCGCATAACCCTCACGTTGATCCTTCTAAAACGTATTCCTATTTTCTCGAACCTGTTCATATCAGTTACAAAACCTATGTGGAAAATAAACTTGAAAAGCGGGGCAATCTCTATGACTAGTAAAGTGACAAGCATTGGCTTGAATGGCTTGGAAGGGTATAAAGTAAGCGTAGAGGTGCGAACCATGCAGGGGTCAGAATCATTTGTCATTGTCGGATTACCCGATGCCTCGGTGAAAGAGTCGAAAGAGAGAGTGACGGCTGCTCTGCACGGGTTGGGATATACCCTTGTCAATCAGAAGTCATCATTAACCTGTCTCCAGCCGAATTAAAAAAGACCGGGCCGCTTTATGATTTATCTATGGCTCTCGCAGTTTTATTGAGTATGAAGGAGATTACGGTGCGGAGTCCGGAAACCACCGCCTTTCTAGGGGCTTTATCCTTGGATGGTGATGTCAGGGCTGGTGAAGGCATGCTTCCGGCTGTGCTTGCTGCGAAGAAAGTGGGAGTGGAAAAGATTTATATGCCATTTGACGAAGAACTTCCTTTACTCGAAATAGATGGCCTTCATATTGTTTATGTCTCCTCCTTGGATGAAGTCCTTCAGCACCTTTCTGGTCAGAACATCCTCCCGTTTTTTCCACAACCTCGTAAAGAGGAACAAGATCACACCAACTATATTGATTTCCACCAGATTATTGGGCATTCCTATGCTAAACGGGCCCTTGAAGTTGCGGCAGCGGGGGAACATCATCTTTTTATGACAGGCCCTCCAGGGTGCGGGAAAAGTATGCTGGCGGAGAGTTTTCCTTCCATCCTTCCCCCACTCACGAAGGATGCTCAACTGGAAGTCATGAGTCTGTACCAGCTGAGCACAAGTATGAGCCGTTATTCTTCTCAGCCGCCCTTCAGACAACCTCATCATTCTTCGTCGGGTGTTTCCATTATTGGAGGGGGACAGCAACCAAAGCCGGGTGAAATATCCCTGGCCCATCGTGGGGTTCTTTTTTTGGATGAAATCGCCGAATTCACAAAGAAGACGCTGGATATGTTGCGACAACCTCTCGAAAGAGGAGACATCACCATCTCAAGAGCTCATTCTACCCTTACCTACCCAGCCTCCTTCGTCCTGATAGGTGCCATGAACCCTTGTCCCTGTGGATACCTTGGCTCCCTCACTCATTATTGCACCTGTACATCGAAGCAAATCATCGCTTATCAAAATAGATTATCCGGGCCCATTCGTGACCGGTTTGATATTTTTCTAAGCCTTACTCCCGTCCATTTAAAAGATCATGTGCAAAATGAAAAGGAAGGTTCTCTATTCGTTCAACGGCGCGTGAAAGAGGCTAGAAAAAGGCAATACGACCGTTACAGTGAAGAGGTATGTAATGGAAGAGTAGATTATCAAAGGTTGCTGAAGAGCAGTCCAGACATTGAGGAACACCTTCCGTTCCTACAAAAGCTGTCATCCAAACAGCACTGGAGCAACCGGATGCAGGTGAAGGTTATGCGCCTTGCGAGAACGATCGCTGATTTGGACGATTCAGTAAAGGTAACGGAACAGCATATGTGGGAAGCGGTCAAGCTGCACAGGAGACCGCAAAGTGAGAAGAACCATGGTGTGCGAGTTATTGGTGAAATTTTAACATGATGACATAAAGAAAGAAGGTGCAAATTTGGAGGGATTACCATACATCTGTATTACAACGATCATGATCCTCCTCATTTTCATGTTAATTATTCTGGATTTTTGACAAGAATAGAAATAATGACGGGTGAATATATAAGAGGGGATAACTCTTTACCCGCAAACAAAGAGAAGATGGTCATGAAATGGCTTGAGCTTTATAAAGGTGATATGATTAAGGCGTGGAATGACTGCAGGCGTAATGAAGCACCTTGCAGAATACCACCCCTAAACTAGGAGGTGTTTTGATGATTCTCATAGATAACGTAGCTACAATTCCTGAGATGGACGGGTGGCTACTGATTGATTTTACAGATGGATCGAAAAGGTTCGTAGACATCAAACCTCACATGAAAGGTATTCTTGAAAAACTGAAAGACCCTGAATTTTTCAGTAAGGTGTATGTGGATGATGAGTTGAGAACCATCACTTGGCCAGGAGAGCTGGATCTTGATCCCGATCAGTTACACAGAGAAGGAATCGATTTAATTGAAATCAAAAAAATCATTGAAGTAGCGAAGAACACAAATTTATTGGAACGAGCTTGAAGACAAAGCGAGGGTAGAGTGCCCTGGCTTTTTTTGTTTTTTGACGGGATTATTTTCATTAAGTAACTATTTTTAAAATGATTCTCTTCCCAGGGTGTCCTATTTCACACTTACTCCCTATATAAACCATGAATAGACCAGAAGGGTGGAAGAGAAGATGAAATCAGGATGTCAGGTAGTGGATCAAATCGGGGAAATGGAAATCGTGGGGAATATCGTTCCTCATCTATGGTACAAGAATATTACCTTTTCAAGCGGGAAAGCCCATTTTGTGGCGATCACGTTACTCGCAGATATCGTGTATTGGTACAGACCGACGATGATCAGGGATGACAGCGGGATGATCGTCGGTGCCAGGACGAAATTTAAGGGGGATATGCTGCAGAAGAGCTATCAGGCATTTGCGGATACATACGGGTTTACGAAGCGTCAGGTGAAGGATGCCATTGATTTTCTTGTGGAGCATCATTTACTATTCCGGGAGTTTCGGACGATCTCATCTTCGAGCCTGATTTTAAACAATGTGATGTATGTGCAGCCGGTAGCTGGGAATGTGAAACGGGTGATGGAGGAACGGTGTAACGTGTCAGACCTCGTTTCCATTTGCCCACCTGTTACGCCGGAACGTACCACGTCATCCCCTTCAAAGGAGGGCCTGACACATCAAGAGGAAGGGGCACCTGAGGTGGAAGAGGGGACGTATACAGAGAGTACTTCAAAGAGTTCTTCAGAAAATCATGAACAACACCAACAAAGCGCGGTCGAGTGTCCGATGACCTTTTTCAAAGACAATGGATTCGGCCGGATGGGGGCATATATCCAGGAGAAAATCAAAAGCTGGTGTGACAGTCTTTCAGAAGGCCTTGTTGTCGAAGCGATGAAACGTGCGGTCGAGCAGGGGAAGCATTATTGGAGCTATTGTGAAGCAATCCTGGTTAAGTGGGAACAATTAAAGGTTCGGGATGTGAAGGATGCGAGGACGAAAGAGTTTCAGGGGATGTATGAGAAGCGCTATAAACGAAACGTGCGTAGCGGGGAAAGGAAGCCGGTTCGGACGGAGATGCTGCCGGATTGGTTCACTAGTGGCTCAGAGGATGTTCAGGAGATTTTCGACGAGGAGTTTGAAGCGGAGAAGGCAAAGTTGATGGAAGAGCTGAAAGCATATCATGAGCGTGGGACCGGCGTTGTGAGGTGAAATAAAAATAAATGAAAAAAGGTTATTTGATGGTGTCCTCCTGAACCCGTGTATATAAAGAGCGAAGGAGGAGATGAACATGGATCAAACAGTTTGGATAAAGGGTGATATGGTGGATCATGAGGTGTATCGAAGCCCGGCGGACTTGAGGGTGTATGTGTGGATACTACTTCGTGCCGGACAGGATGGGACGTATATCCACGGGAATAGCAGGATGTTACATGACATGAGTGAGTCGCTTTGGTATTACAATGGGAAGAAGTTGGATTGGTATTCGAGGGAGTGGATTAGGGATTGTCTGGTAAGGTTGGAGGGGTATGGGTTGATACGGAATATTGAGGATGGGGTTGAGGTGACAACAAACCGAGAGTATTCTAAATAATCAAGTGGTTGGGCGATTGGACTACGATGAATTCAGCAGTGCTTCTGTAATTGTGATTGATGGAAAACCGTATACATGGGAGCAATTAGGAGAGATAGTAAGTTCGTTTGAGGGGTTCCAGATACAGATGAAGTTCTTTGATATGACGGATGATGTGGAGTGAAAACGGAGGAAGCGTCAGGGGGGCTTACGATTCTTTTTAACAGTCAGGCCCTCTGCTTCCCTGGGTCACTTTTTGCAATCTGTATAAAGTTCCAGGGTAATTATTTTACATATTGTCTAATGAATAGGCAGGAAAATCAGGTGATAATTTTTATTAATAGTTTTTAGAAAATTAGATAAATAGGGAGGGATAAAAGGACATCTACTCTTGAAGAAATAAGGATCGCCGAAAAAACTTCGCATGTCACCAGATTTTAACCACCCATGATCCTCACACTTACCAGCGCGGCAAAGCAAGCGTTCGAGCTATGGAATGATACTTTGGTTCCAATGAGTGCAAGAATGTTAAATACATACATTCACCTTCCATTTTTCGGAGCGAATTTTGAGATGTTTCATTGGGCATTGAATGGCTATATCGAACGACTGTAAAATTAGCGAAAAAAAATGATAGTTAAAAGGAGCTGAGGTAGTTTGAGCAAAGCGACATTTAACAAGCTTTATATCGCCGTTGGATGCATTCCGTTTTTGGTCCTTGTTTTTCCTTTATTTGAGTTTGCGAATCGAGCGAACCCTATCATTCTCGGATTGCCGTTTTTGTTTTTTTGGGTCATCCTGTGGATTTTGATTACATTCATTGCTTTGCTTATCTTATATCGCTTTGACCCAGATCAAGATGAAGAGGAGGAGGTATGATGCCAGGATGGCAAATCGCACTCTTTATGATGATTATTTATCTTGTCATTGCTCTATTTGTTGGTGTGATGGCAGGAAGAGGCAGGGATGGCAGTTCTCTTGATGAATTTGCCGTAGCTGGCGGGAAACTCGGACTGTTTGTAATGTGGTTCTTGATGGGTGGAGCTGTTTTCAGTGCCTTCTCCTTTTTAGGCGCACCGGGTTGGGCTTATTCAAAAGGTGCACCGGCCTTATATATTATCACTTATACGGCATTCGCCATTCTGCCTTGGTATATCATCGGGCCAAAGATCGGGAAAATCGGGAAAAAGCATCGTCTTTATACCGTTGTAGGGTTTTTAAAGGGGAGATTCAACAGCCCGGTATTGGCCATATTGGTAGGCTTGATTGCTTTATTTGCCTCCATTCAATACCTGGCTACTCAAATGTCCGGCATGGCCATCATTTTTAACATCATGACGGAAGGCAGAATCCCTTTTTGGTTAGGAGCTCTATTATCCTATGGGATTGTTGTTGTGTATGTCGCTACTGGCGGGTTACGTGCTGCCGCATGGTCTGATGTGTTCCAAGGGTTGTTGATGATTATCATATCCTGGGTGGTTGGCTTGACCATCGTCTATCAACTTCATGGAGGAACGACGGAGATGTTTGCTACGATTGCGAGAGAGAATCCTGAGTTCCTGCAAATTGGCAAAGAAGGTTCGTCAATGGGTACCGTGGCGTATACAACGACCATTTTGGTTTCTGTCATTGGTTTCCTGATGTGGCCACATTTATTCTCTAAATCGTATGCTTCAAGTCCAAGGACGATTAAAAAAACGGTACTTGCTTATCCTATATTTGCCCTGTTTTTAGTGCCGTTATTACTTGTAGGTTTTGCAGCAAAAGGAGTAGTCGATTCCGGACAGCTTGAAAGTGCTGACCAGATCCTTCCTTATTTAATTACGACGGTCATGAATCTACCTGGATGGCTATATGGATTGGTGGGGGCAGGAGCACTCGCTGCAGCCATGTCAACGGCGGATGCCATTACCCATAGTGCCTCTTTGGAAGTCACAGACGGAATTGTCAAATCCATATGGAAGAACCTTTCTGATAAGAAAACACTATTGATCATGCGTGTTGGCGTATTTGTCATCGGTGCTCTAGCCTACTATATCACCGTTTTTGGAGGTCAGGGGTTAATTGCTTTGTTACTGGGGGCGTATGGATCGATCGTACAATTCGCACCAGGAGTTTATGGTGCCCTATTCTGGAGACGGGCCACGACACAAGGCGTCATACTCGGATTAGTTGTCGGTACCGTAGTGAATTATTATTTCCAGCTTGTCGCCACATCTACTCCATTTGACATTCATGCCGGGATTCTTGGATTAATGGCTAATATCGTCGTAATGGTTGCCGTGAGCTATATGACGAAGGCGCAACGTGAAGAAGATGTAAACAGGTATGTGGATGTAGCTTAATAGAGGAATCGTCAGGGATCCCACCTGACGATTTTTTTGCAAATAGGAGGGACACGATGAAAGCAGATCAAATTTTTGTGAATGGAGAAGTCATTACCGTCAATCACCATAACTCTGTAGAAGAAGCTGTAGCGGTTAAAGGGAACAGGATTATGGCAGTGGGTATGACAGAAGAAATACTGAAAATGGCAACCGACCATACAAACATCATTGACTTGAAAGGCAAATCATTGATGCCTGGATTCATTGATGCCCATATCCATTTGACCATTTATGGAACCAATCTTCTAGGTGTCAGCTGTATTGAGCCTCACCTCCAATCATTGGAAGACCTTTTTTTGGCATTAAGGAAAAAAGCCATGACCACTCCAAAAGGTCAGTGGGTCAGAGCCTGGGGGTTTAAAGAAAGTACGTTCAAAGAGAACCGGTACCCGACGAAGGATGAGCTGGATTCCATCTCCACTGATCATCCGATTGTCATTATCCGAACGTGCAATCATACAAGTATTGTCAATAGCAGGGCTTTGGAAATGGCAGGTATTACGGAGACGACTCCAGATCCTGAAGGTGGGATCATGGAGAAGAATCCAGATGGAAGCTTGACTGGACGAATGATTGAAAACGCGCATATGCAAATCTTCGAGCATGCCGGCTACAGTAATGAAGAAATCAGAAAAGGGATGAATTTGGCTTCGGATGAATTTATTCAATCAGGCATCACGAGTATTCATGATGCAGGTGGTTATGGTGAGGGTTCAGAAACCATAAGAATGATGCAACAGGCCATTAAGGCAGAAGAGGTGAAGGTCCGTGTCTATGCGATGATCGGTTCACTCACCAATTCACATGCATTTGTAAAGAAAATGGTCGATGCAGGGCCAATATCAGGATTAGGGGATGATCACTTTAAAATCGGCCCGGCCAAGCTATTTACAGATGGGAGCAGCGTCGGACCTACCATCGCTACACGTGAAGGATATACACATGCCCCGGAAGATAAGGGGATCATTTATTACAGTCAGGAAGAACTAAATCGTATTATGGGTGAGGCCCATGAGAAAGGATTTCAGTTAACCGCACATGCTCAGGGAGACCGGGCCATCGAAATGTTATTGAACTGCTATGAGTCAGCATTGGCCAAGCACCCCCGTGAAGACCACCGCCACAGGATCGAGCATGCCGGAATCGCTCCATCCGATTTACAAGAAAGAATGAAAAAGCTAGGCGTCGTCATAACCCCGAATCCTGTTTTTATCTATGCAAATGGAGATAAATATTTGGAGTATTACGGAGAACGTACCGATGTCATGTATCCTGCCCGTGATTTTATAGACCAAGGTATTATAGCAGCATTTGGTTCCGATGCCCCAGTGACCTTTTTAGACCCTCTTCTCGGTATCCATGCTGCAGTGAACAGGGTGTCGGTTGGAGGCAATGTAGTAGGGGAGAAGCAGCGGATCAGCGTGATGGAGGCTGTTAAAGCATACACGTGGAATGGTGCCTATGCTAGTTTTGAAGAGGGGAATAAAGGGAGTATTGAGGTTGGGAAACTGGCGGATTTCGTGGTTTTGAATAAGAGCATACTTGACGAGCCGATTGGAAGGATTAAAGATTTGGAGGTTGTGTTGACGATGGTAGATGGGGAAGTGCTGTACGATGCACAAAATCTTGAATCTAGCAGGAGCCACGGGGAAGTGCCTCGGCTCATTGGGAAGTCCTAAATTGAAGAGTTTGCCGAAGGGAGGAAAATGAAGAGGATAGACGGGTTGTAACAGTTGCAGGCGGCGAGGATTTTGGGTGTGGCGGTTTGTATTTTGTATAGGTTGAAGAGATAGAGTTGGCACCGTGCCCGTCCTACTGGGGAAAAGACACAACCAGGTGAAGTTGTTGGTTGTGTCTTTTCTCTTTACTAATACCTCTCTAAGGCAGCTAGCCAGGTTGATTTGAAGCTCTATTCAAATTTGGCTCAGGAGTGAATTGCACCATCATCTATTTTTATATTCTTTTTGGTTGGCTAAGAAACGCAATTCGTTAAATCCACTTTCCCATTCACGATCCGTATTGTGTAAAGAAGCCGTTTCTACCTTTTTTTGGTTAACAGTTATGTTCAAATTTCTTAGAGACCTGAATCCAAATGAATCATTCCATTTATAATCAACCACCTTAAGTTCCCTGATATCTTGGAAAGCTATAAATTCCTTTGCAAACTCCTGTAATGATACGGTAGTAAGCATTGCGCCAGAGCAGAAGTGTGAGCCGGTGCCAAATGTTAATGTTTTTTTGGTTGGAGAATCTAAGGAAATGTGATCTGGGTTATGAAATTTTTCGGAATCTCTGTTAGCGGCTGAAATAAGAAAGATGGCTTTTTCCCCTTTTTTAATGGTTTTACTTTCTATGGTGACATCTTCCCTGGCTATTCTGGAACAGAATGGGAAGGGGCATTCCAATCTGAGTGTTTCATTTACTAACTTTTCAACCGGAATAGATTTATTTTTCATTTCTTTAGGCAGGCAATGTAAATAATAAAAAATAAATGAGTTAATGGAACTAAAAAAGGGTTCATGTCCATCTACGGTAATATTCGCTATGATGGCAAGGCGGTCTTCACGATCCTCAACTGTTTTGAGAATCATATCCAATAGCTTATTTTCTTCATATAGATGTTCATCAATGATATGATTCAGTAAATCATACGTCTTATTGATAGAGGAGACTGTCAGATCTATCTCTTGTGGGCTTGGATTGGACGACCATAAGAAGCTTACTGCATTTGTTGCTTCTTGAAGGATTTCTTTATAGAGTTTACAGCTGATCCCAAGAACTCCGGACAGAACTTCATTTGTAAAAGGAATCGTCATTTCCTTTATGACATCTACGGAGGGTGAATTAGCTTGTAACATTGAATCGAGCAGCTTTCTTGAAACCTCCTTTGAAAGAAGTGATGCAAGGGAATTCATTTCAATGATTGGGGTTTGAACCTTCTTCTTTAGTGTCTGGTGTTCCGGGTTATCCATATACATGAGCCATTTATTGTAAAATCTTGTTAAAATTTCTTTGTGATCTGATAGAATATCTAAAGAGTCCACAAAAGCTTTTTTTCTATTGGCAATAAATCTTTCATCTTTCATATATTTAGAAACCAAGTCATAGTTAAATAGTAACCATGCATCTGCATCATCAGACCAAATTGGAGCAGATTGATCGATAGCTTCATTATAGAATGAAAATCTGTCCTTTGTTATTTGAGCCATTGTTGGATTATGTAGCTTTCCCACTTTAATTCCTCCATTACATATTAGTTGAAAAACGGTTAGTATACTGATGACATGAGTGATTCATTATCAATTTCCCCCGTTTAACTTCACAAGTGTAATCTCCTCTTTACCTGAATCGATTGAAATGGTAGAACCTATGGGGAGGGTGAACATAGGTGCTGTATGCCCTATGTCGAGCTCTGCTACAACGGGTATTTCTACATGATCATAGTGGAGTATTTCCTTTATAATTTCAATCATTTTTAATAAGTTGCCGTTGGGTATTCCCTCCATTTTCCCGATTAACAAAGCGTTAATTCTTTTAAAAACACCTTTAATCTTCAAGGACCACATGAGCATAGCCCACTTTTCAATGGAAACAGAAATATCTTCAATGAAAAGGATGGAGTTTTCAGGGATTTTGAAGTACTCCGTATTGATTAGTGGAAGTAAACTGTCGGTGTTTCCTCCCACTAAAAATCCTGATACTGTCGTGTTTTCTTTGTGTTTTTGTACCCATATCGGTCCTTTGTTTTCTGTCATTTTTCTCGACCGAGTTCCCCAGCTTGGTCCAATCCATTCAACAAACTCATCCGTCCATTCCGTTGGAGGCGTCCATTTATGGGGAAGGTTAATCGTTTGGTGTGCCATGGCTTGAAAGTGTTCCACAGTGTATTCTAATGGTTTAGGGTATTCTCCGAAGCTTGGAATGACCATTGGACCGTGAAATGTAACGATATCCGTTTTATGTGTAATGGCATTGAGCAGTACACTGCTATCAGAGTAACCGCAGATGAACTTTGGATGGTTTCGAATAATATCGAAATCAATGAAAGGTAACATTTCGTTGGTATTATAACCTCCTATGTTACAGAGAATTCCCTTGATTTCCTGATTTAAGAATAGAGTGTGTAAATGATTCGCTCTTTCAACGGGAGAAGCAGATCGATACCCGATGTGATTCTCTTCTATCTCCATTTCAGAGGTTTGATATCCAAGTTCATGAAGAGCTTTTATCCCGTTATTATATTGTTGTGGAAACTTGACATCCCCGGGGCTGCTCGGTGAAAAAAGGGCTAATGTATCCCCTTTCTTTAATGGCGGTGGCATTATTGTTTGTTTCACTTGATACACTCCTAATTATGTAAGAATTTAAATCTGAAAGAGGAGGTTTATTCACCTCCTCTTCGTTTCATTCATTTTCTAAATCAAGGGTTGATGGTTATCCCATTAAATCTTGGGATGACTTGGAAGTCACGAATGTCGTCCTGTTGGGTCAGCCATAAAAGAAAACGCTCAATCCCCATTCCAAATCCAGAGGTTTTTAAAGGATGCTTTTCCTTCATGTATACATACCACTCATATTCAGCTTCACTCAGTCCATGCATTTCAAGGGAGTCTCTGGTTTCAATAGCATTTACATGCCTTTCTCCAGCTCCAACTACTTCGCCAATGCCGAAAAGTAAATCTGCATTTTTAGCGTATTTACCTGTTTCCTCAACAGCTTGGTAAAATGGCACCGATATGTAATCATAATGGCTTACCCATAGCATACCGCCGTATATTTCAATCAACTTCTTCTCACCGTCAGATGTAATCGTTCTGAACCCCTCTTGATGGTGTTCAATGTACTCCGGTTTGTCTTCAAGAATTTTCGCCGCTTCTTCGAACGTAATGGTTGGAATGACCATTTTCTTATTTACAATACTGTGTACGTGATCTAGCGTTCCTGCAAATTCTTCTATTAAATCAGGGATGCGCTCAAGTAAATCCGAACATAGGTTATAGATGTATTCATTTACTAAATGGATGACATCTTCTAAACTACCCATAATCTCTGCTTCACTATGATAAAACTGACATAAATGACGTTGGTCTGCGAGCTCTCCTCTAAAAGAAGGCATGATGTAGTGAACGCCATCTTCTAAATATCTTAATAGATACTCAAGGTGGAATTGCATAGAATCAGATAAGTAGGTTTCAACACCTTCAAGGTTGATCTTAACCGGTAGGGAATCACTTCCTAGTCCCATAGGGCTCGTCACTGAGCCCGTTGTAATAGGCAAGCTGACGGTTCGGATGCCTTTCTTTCTGAAGAATTCCCAAGAAGAATGATTGATCTCGTCTTGTAGGATCACAAGCTTTTTATACCATTCATTTTGTAATGCAATTTTGTAATGGGAATCAGTATTTAACCAGGATTTAGGCGGCATCAACTTTTCCTTAATGGAAGTACTCATTAATTGTCCCCTCCCCATAACTTTGGTCCGGTAAGATTCCATGGATCGATTGTACCCTTTTCTAAGAATAATTCTTGTTGCTCATCAACATACTGATTCCTAAGGAGAACCGTCATAAAGGATAGATAACGATGATTTTCATTGAACACATTCATGATCTCAAACCATCGTTTATTGAAGCTTTCTTTTGTTTCAGAATCAAAATCTGCAAGTGCTGGTGAGCTATCAATCAAGCTTGAAGTGAATGATTGTAATACATCGGAAGAACGAGCCTGCATCTCTGTTTCTTCAAATGAATATAGCTCAAGTCCCGATTTAAGGAGCAAGTCTAACCAGTAATATTTAGTCCAAGGTTTTACCTCAAAGCCTAATACTTCTTTTAGGTTATTCAGAACCTCTTGAGGAACGTTTTTATGATAGAACAAGTGAGTAACTGATAAGAGACCATAAGGTTTGAGCACTCTTCTATACTCGGATAAGGCTTTCTCCCGGTCATGCTCAGGAATGAATGTATTGGCCCCTCCTGTTACAACCAGGTCAAACTGGTTATCTTCAAATTTAAGATCCGCTGCATCTCCTACTTGGAAAGAAACCCTATCTTGAATGAATTGAGGTTCTTTAGATAAAAGGTATTTGGATTTTTCAACGGCCTGAGGGTTTACATCAATTCCGACTACTTTACATTTTTTCATTTTGGCAATTTCGATAGAAGTAAATCCAGTGTTAGATCCAATCTCTAAAATTTGAGCGTTATCAGGTAACAATGCTTTAGATAATATGTTGTTGATGGAACGTTTGCCACCTGGGCATCTGTTTACTTCCTCTATGTAAGACAACAGATCTACATAAGACATGGAAGCTGGGTTGATTGAAGTTTTGGGCATAAGTTAACAACCTTTCTGGTTATAAAATAATTGTGAAAATATCCACTTATGTAAATATATTGCAAAATATTATACTAGTCAACTAAAAATATAATTAAAATTATAATATTTATAATGATTCAATATAAAATATTGATATTTTTAGACTATTAATATATATTATCCGTATGAAAGTAATTGATCATAGTGTGAGGGGGAGTCATATGATAGAGATTGCATCAGTTGAAGAGGTAGAAGCTGCTTATGTAAAGTTTTATAAAGAAAGAGGATACAGAATATATGGAAACAAACCTATATTGTCTAAGGATGATCCCACCCTTCTATTAGTGAATTCTACAATCGCGTTGTTTAAAGATGCCATTAATAATAGAGAATTCATTCCTGATACTGCTCAGGTGCAAGATTGCTTCAGGGCGAATGGTGACCTAGATAATCCAGCTATGATGCTCTATTTCAAAATGGTGGGGAATGTAGCTATGATAGACTCGATAGATAAAGTACTAAACGATTTCATTTCTTTTTTAACCGATATATGTAAGATTCCTTCTGAACGAATATACGGAGTAATAAGAGAAGACGATACAGATTTACAACGGGCATGGAAGACATCTCCCTTAAGAGAAAACCTAGAAAAGGTTAGTGTAGGGGAAGCTCTTCAATACTCAACCAGGTGGACATATGGAGAAGGGTATAACTTTACCGGGAGAGGGTTGACGATTGTATGCGATAATCCCTCCATTCCTAGTTGCGGTTCCCACTGCGATATTAAATGTCCTTGTGACAAATATCTTCAGCTTGGAAACCTGATTATCGTTGAGAGTGAAGAACATGAGAACAAATATCTTGATCTTGGGTTCGGCCTAGAAAGGATAGCTGCTTATCAATCGAATAATGAGACTTATCAATTACCAGAATTTCAAGTGTTGATTAATGAATTAATTGGCATAGGTTTGGGAGAGGCAGAATCGAAGAAAATTATTAATCTAGTAAGAGGTGCCTTTAAACTCATCGATGTAGGAGTTGTGCCTGCTAATAAAAAGGAAGGGTATATCCTAAAATCGATTATTCGACATCTAGCAAATGAATTAATTTGTCACGGAGGGAAGGAATTCAAGAAGTTGAATGATACTTACCACTCGGTATATAAAGTATTAGAAGGATTTGATAACGAGATAAATTCGAACAATAATGAATGGATTGTGAACGAAATAAACAAATATATTAATAGTATCGGAAAGGGAATAAACCAGGCAAAGAAATATATAAAGAAAAATAAAAACCAAGATAAACGCCTAATGAAGAAGGAATTAACTTCTACTTATGGTATACCGCTATTTTTAATAGAAGATTTAATCAAGGAAATCGAAGAATTGACTTTAGCCTGAAAGATATAGGGAAATGGATTAATATAAATTTAATTATAACTATTAAAACAATCTATATTTTGTAGTAATATATTTAATAAGCATTATATATAAAACAGAAAGAGGGTAACTTGATCGTGAAGAAATATACTTCTAAAGAAATACGCACGAAATATTTTGATTTTTTTAAGCAGAAAGAACATAAAATTATTTCTGATTATTCAATCGTTCCGGAGAATGATCCCACTGTACTGTTTACCACGGCTGGAATGCAGCCGTTAGTGCCTTATCTGTTGGGAGAGCCTCACCCCCAAGGGACAAGAATAGCCAATGTTCAAAGATGTATAAGAACAGGAGATATTGAAGATGTAGGAGACGATACCCATGGTACGTTCTTTGAGATGTTAGGAAATTGGTCGCTTGGTGATTACTTTAAGCAGGAATCAATCAGATGGAGCTGGGAGTTTCTAACCTCGCCGGAATGGCTCGGCATTCCGAAAGAAAAGTTGTACTTTACCGTATTTGAAGGTGATGAAGATGCTCCAAGAGATGAGGAATCATTCAAGTTGTGGAAGAGCTTGGGGGTACCGGAGGACCATCTGTTCTTTATGCCAAAAGAAGAAAATTGGTGGGGGCCTGCCGGAAGTACCGGTCCTTGTGGACCTGATACAGAGATGTTTTATGATACAGGGAAGCCATATTGTTCGATTGATTGTGACCCATCTTGCAGCTGCGGGAAATACGTTGAAATTTGGAATAATGTATTCATGGAATATTTTAAGAATGAAAATGGGGATTATAACTTTTTGTCCCAAAAGAACGTTGATACTGGGATGGGGATGGAACGAATCTTAATCGCATTGAACGGGGGCACCATTTACGATACGGACTTGTTTTCTGGCATAGTAAACATTACGAAGGAACTTTCTGGGAAACAAAAATTTAGTGAGAAAGATCAGCTCTCTATAAAGATTGTCTCTGATCACTTGCGGACTTCCACATTTATCTTGGGTGACAGGCAGGGGGTAACTCCATCCAATACTGATCAAGGCTATGTTCTGAGAAGGTTAATCAGAAGAGCAACCAGACATGCAAAGTTACTTGAAATCCAAGATGGGAAAATTGCAGACATTTGCAAAGTGGTCATCAAGCAATATCAAGACATCTACCCTGAACTCCTTCACAACAAGAATAGGATATTGGAACAAATCGTGCTTGAAGAGCAGAAATTCAACCGAACGATCCAGCAGGGGATGAAAGAGTTTGAGAAAGTCGTCACAAAAATGAGTAATCGCACTAAAATTGACGGTAAAACAGCATTCAAATTATACGATACATATGGCTTCCCGGTTGAATTGACGTTGGAGCTTGCCAAGGAAAAAGGGTTGGGAATAGACATGAAAGAATATAACCTTCACTTCGAAAACCATCGTAAGCAGTCACAGTTGGGTGCTGAAAAGAAATTTAAAGGAGGTTTGGCTGATAACTCGGTTGAAACAGCGAGGCTTCATACTGCCACCCATTTATTGCATCAATCATTGCGTGAAATACTAGGGGATTCTGTTGAACAAAAGGGTAGCAATATTACAACTGAGCGCCTACGATTTGATTTCTCTTTTGATCGAAAAGTCACTAAGGACGAGCTTAAACGAATAGAAGATTTAGTTAATCAGGAAATCAGTAAAAATCATTCCATTAAGAGTGAACAACTATCGGTGGATGTAGCGAAGCAAGAAGGTGCGATCGGCCTGTTCTCATCTAAATATGATGAGGTTGTAACAGTTTATTCTATTGGAGATTTCTCGAAGGAAATTTGTGGGGGGCCTCATGCAGATCATACTGGGGAACTTGGTAAGTTTAAAATTAAAAAAGAAGAAAGTTCTTCTAGTGGTGTACGACGAATAAAAGCTGTTCTTTGTTGATCGGGTATTTTTTCTTCTTAAAGACCGTCTGAGCCATTCTTCTAAGGATGTCCTGAATATTAAAGTAAAAGGAAGTCATAAACATGAAATTTAGAGAACTTCATCCAAATATAAGACTGAGGGTCGCTGAAACCTTTTTTTCTGACACTATCTCAGGGATGATATTTCCTTTCATGGCCATCTATTTTGCTCAGAAACTGGGTGCAGGATTAACGGGTCTGCTATTAACGGTCAATATTACGATCGGGATCGTTGCAAGCTTCTATGGAGGATATATCTCTGACAAAATAGGAAGAAAAAAATTATGGGCTTATTCCGAAATAGCCCGGTTCCTAGCCGTCGCCATCATGGCTTTTGTTAATAGCCCCTTCATTCATTCAGATCAAACGGCTGCTTTGGTTACCATTGGGATGCTGTTGATTTCAAACATCTGTATGGGGTTTTCGGGGCCGGCTGCAAGTGCCATGCTGATTGACGTAAGTACTCCCGATAACCGGAATTTCATGTATAGTGTGACGTTCTGGTCCAATAACATGGCAGCAGCTCTGGGAAGTCTACTGGGAGGGTTTCTCTTTAAAGATTACCTTTTCGAATTGTTTGCTTTCTTAGCTGTTGCCCATTTAATTTCTGCTATAGTCGTTACCTTCTTTATCACAGAGACGTATGTGCCGAATAAGGAAGGAACTTTGCAAAAAGTTAGTGTTGCAAAAGATATTATCCAGAAATACAGCGTTGTGTTAAAAGACAAGCTATTTCTTTTGTTTACGGTGGCCTATTTACTTATCGTTTCTCTGGAGTTCCAGCTGCCGAATTACATTGGAATTAAACTTAGTGAGAGTATGGAACCCCAAAGCATCGTGCCATTTTTAAACTTTGAGATTGATGGGATTAATGCCCTTGGGATTTTAAGAGCTGAAAATACCATTATCATCGTCATATTTATGTTTTTTATTAACAGACTCGTTAGCAGATTTAAGAACAAACACGTATGGCTAATTGGATTCTCTTTATTCTCAGTAGGTTATGTTGCCATATCGATAAGTAATAATGCAGCCATCCTTATCTTGTTTATGCTGATCGCATCGATCGGTGAATTGATGTATTATGCGCCGCATAAGTCTTATCTTGCGGTGTTACCGCCGGATCATCTCAGAAGCTCGTATATTGCCGTTAATGATTTAGTTATCCGGTTATCCTATTTGATTGCTTATTTAAGCATATCCTTAAGTGCTTTTTTGCCGCCTGTTGTGATGACAGCGATCTTTGCCATGATGGCTGTTGGAGGAATGTCGATATTTATCAAAATATTGCCTTCTCTTGAAGCAAAGAATGAGATGGCGAGAGACCAAATTGCGTAATGAAAAGGAGGAAATAAAGAACATGAAAAAGACTTTATTAAGTTTTGGTTATAAAGAAGAAGTGGTGAAAGCGTGTAAACGTTTAGGGATGGATATTGTGTCTCTTGTGGATCCATGGGACAAACCTGAGTATCTGCCGGCTTGTGAAGAAGGAGAAAGTCGGGTCTTTACTCAGGATAATACAAAGAATGAGTTAATTTTAAGTGCACTGGCAAGAGAAGGTAAGCTATCATTTGAGTCGGTTATTTCACCTTTTGAAACAACGTTAGTAAGCTCATCCTTTTTAAGTGGTGTGGTTTCAAAACCATTTATTGATCCGATGGTCGCAATTGCATTCAGGGATAAATATTATCAGAAGAAATTATTGCGAGGTACCGTGCCGGTAGCGCAATCCTGGCATATTGATGATGTGGCAAAGATGAAGGTCAATGAAGAATACCCCTTTCCAATTATCTTTAAGCCGGTAGCAGGAGCAGGCACAGCTCACACGTACAAAGTTCATGACCAAGGGGAACTAGAGGAAATCGCAGCTAAGCATATTGAAGATAAGAGCTTGCCCCAAAGCATGGTGATCGAGGAGTACATTGAAGGAGAAGAGTGGCATGTGGACGGCTGGATGTCCAAGGGGGAACTTCAATTATTCGCCATATCCAAATACGGGGCACCTCTTATTAATATTCAAAAAGGAGCGCTGGTACAAAGTATCACTCTGCGCCCTGAAGTTCATAAAGATCTATATAGCCGACTTGATATTTTCTTATCCAAAACGCTAAAAACTCTGGGTTTAAAAGACGGAGTGTTCCACTTAGAGTTATTCTACAATAAGGAGACAGAAGAAATCACCTTCAGCGAATGTGGAGCGAGAATTGGAGGGGGAATGATTGCACAGAAGTTCAAGCACATGTTCAATATTGATATTGTTGAAGTGCTCATTAAACTGTCAATCGGAGAAAAAGTGACTGTAAATAAAAAGACGGGTACGAAAGAGTACACCGGCTGGGTTTACTTGCCTTCTATCTCTCCCGACACGAAAGAATTGCCGAGTAAATCCAGTATGAAGGAACAGGCTGGTGTTGTAGAGGTTCATTATAATTGGAAGCCTGGTCAAAAGATGCCTGATACAAGGCTTAGTACCGTTCAGCGCACAGGGATGGTTCTGGTTTCAGGAGAAAGTGAGCATCAAGTTAATGAAAGAATGAAGAACATTGTTCAATACTTTGTTGATATGACCAGCGCTGTACCTTCTTGATGAATAACTGAATATCTTGGTCTAATGAGAGCAAATATCCCAGTAACTGTATGCTGGGATATTTTTTGGAGCTAAAAGATGAACTAAGTAGGATTATTGTATATCGAGGGATTTACAATCTCGGATTCGTCATAAAGTTCAAGTGAACGAATTTATTGTCGTTCAAGTTGATAATCATTAGGGGGCAATAATATGAATTTTGTGTTTGATCTGGATGGGACGATTTGCTTTAAAGGAATGCCAATATCAAAGAGTATCATGGATCTCTTGTTTGAATTGCAGGATTCAGAACATTCGATTTGCTTTGCTTCAGCAAGGCCGTGGAGAGACATGTTGCCAGTACTGGATAGAAGGTTTCATGATAACTTATTAGTTGGTGCAAATGGAGCCATGATTGTTAAAGGAAATCAATTAGACCATGTTGAAGGGATCCCTGTCAGACTAGCTGAAAGGATTATAAGTTTATTGGAGGAATTTCATGCTGATTACCTAATCGATGACACCTGGAACTATGCTCATAACTTGTCTCTGGATAACCCGTTCTTAAAGAATGTAGATATCAATGGACTTGCGTCTAGAGTCGGAGTAAATGAGGTGAAATGCTTTGTGAAAATAGTTGTGTTGAATTGTCTTGACTTCTCAGCATTATCGAAATATCTTCAACAATTAGATGTTACGATCCATTATCATTCAACAGAGGGGATATTGGACTTAACTTATAAACAAGTAAATAAAATGAGTGGTTTAATAAAGACGAGTTTTGATTCTACGGATTTTATCTGTTTCGGAAATGATCTTAATGACAAGAAATTATTTGAGAAGGCGACACATTCTGTACTAATAGGGGAGCTTCCCCAATTGAAACTGTTGGCAAAGGAATATATTTCTGTTGATGATAAAATAGAAGAGAGAATAGTAAGGAAGGTTAAAGAATTGATAGAAAAGTAGTGTTTTTTGATTAGAATAAAAAAGACTGACATGTTGTCAGTCTTTTTTCATATTTTAATGTTGGTGTGGCAGATCAGTGGATTGTATGCTTATAGTAGCAGCTTCGATTACAGATTCTTCTGCAAAGGAAGTAGTAGCAGTACTGAATAAAATTGTTGTAAATAAAAGTACTCCTAGTAGTTTTTTCATCTCTTTACCCCCATTATTTTCTAAAGGTCTAATACTTTTGACCCCCAACTAAAATAATAAAGGAAAAATATAAATATATCAATACATAATTTCCATTTCTTCCAATTCACTTATAATAATATCTGCAAATTTATAATTATCCTGTATTTTAAAGAGGGATATGGCCTGATTGAGATAATCCATCCCCATCTTTTTATTGGATAATGATATATAATTACGTCCGATTTGATACAGAAATTCCCCGAGTAGATACAAAGTTTGGTTGTCTATACATATTTGCTTACCTAACTTTGAATAATGCAGCGAATCTTTGAATTTTTTCATATCTGTCAGACATTTACTCATCCCGTATAGAATCCTGGGTTTAATATTCTCATCTTCAGTACTAGGGAGTATGTCTAAGTGATTAACTGCATTTTTGAAAATAACTAAGGCTTCCTCGTATCTTCTTTTTTCGGTTAATATGATGGCAATGCTGTTCAGTACTTCGATTTCTCTTTCTGTATAATTTTCTTGATTTGAGTTTGTTAACTCAATGGATTTCTCTAACTTCGAAATAGCCTGTTCTGCATTCCCTTCAATATAGTAATCACAAATGCCTTCGTGCCAGAGGAGGAATTGCTTGTCATCAATGCTTTTGAATTCTTGACTTTCTTTTTCTTTATTAATTATATAAGCGATGGAATGATAGTCTCTTTTCCTTATGAGCTTTCTAATTAAGTCCTTAACTGAAACGATTCGCTCATCTTTGTGGGTGGAGGACAGGTCAAAGAAATAGTTCATTTCTACGCCCATTTTTTTGCATAAATTGTATAGCATGATACTTGATATGTTCAACTCACCATTTTCAATATTACTGATTTGTGCTTGTGTACAAATTCCTGCTGCCAGTTCTTTCTGAGTTAATCCTACTTTTTTTCGTAGGTCTTTAATCATTGCTCCCAGTTGTTTTGTATTCATGGTATATGAATCCTCTCTATTTAAAATTATTCTCTATGTTACATGTTGATTGTTCGGAATACTTTTCAGACTTGTATAAATATAAAGCCTCCAACTATGCTTATTATTAATACTCTTTAAGAATTAAGGCCAGGCTTTCAGTTGAGTCTAAATATCTTACATATGAATGGATTACTTCTTCGGATATGAGGTTAAAGTCTCTCAATACAAACAATTCCACTATAAATGGAAAGATCTCTAGAGCATTGGATTGAGTAGTTTGCAAACTACTTATAAGAGAGTCAATTTCAATAGAGTCAAAAAGAAAATAGTTGTTCTCCAATTGAAAGGTGTTTAAATTGAATGAGCATGGTGATGGTTCATGACCATATTTGCAGAGGTATAGTGAATTTCCTTTGGAGTAATAAACATTCTTTTTTTCAATAACATGCTTATAAAATACTGTAATTTGCTTCTTGAACCAAAGTGGGCCACTGGCCATGGTCAAGATAGGTTTAGGGAATCGATTTCGACTATTATAAGTTGAAACTTTTCGTGTATCCCATCCAAGTAATAAACCTGCCTCTTTGGAACCGACGATTTTCATAGTATCTCCTTTTATTCTAATAATTATAATATTATTATCATTGTATTGTTGTATTTGTCAACAAGTAATTCGTTGCACGATATCTTATTTTATATATTTTAGGTGCACTAATAATAGTATCCTTATAAAAATAGGTGAAAATATTAATTAATAGTATAATTACTTTTGGTTATTTTAAGAGAAGATTGAGAGGTTCTATGGACGGTTCCCCTTGAAATCATTCGGATCTCCCATCAATCCGCTGGAATCCGGTCAAGGATCGGTCAATCCTTCCTCCTTGGAAAAAGAGAAGGGAAGCGGTGTTGATGATTTTGCCTCCTCCTTGAGCCATCATGTGACGACCGGCTTCCTGACATAATAGCCAGACCACTTTTAGGTTAATATGTTTTGATGGATCATTGACCGTAGTAACCCTTTTGGATATAAGGAATATGGGTGAAACGAAGGCGGTATACAATATTAATGGGTCCTAACCTTGGAAGAAGGCTGCCACATTGGACGTACCGATCCTGCTTTTTTCAAGCATAGTCTGGAATCTTTCTTGAAAGAGTGAGAAGCATGCAGAGAGTTGTTACGATTCATTTAATAAGTCCATGTAAAAGGTGGTATAAACGTTTGCGGATTCATATTTGGGGTACCAAAGTAAAACATTAGAGATCTAATGATATGAAAATAGAAGTCAGCCAAATAGTAGTTTAAGATAGTAAATAACTGGTTCATTTTTATTATCAGTAGTAATAAAGAAGGATGTTTATTTTAGCATGGAATGTATTAGAGTAGATCAACAACCTTTTTCAACAAAGCATAGTTTAAAAGAAAGCGGTGAAGATGAGTGACGATTTTAATAACAGGCGGAGCAGGATATATAGGCTCCCACACATTAAAGTACTTCTTAGATCAAAACGAAGAAGTCGTTGTAGTAGACAATTTACAGAGTGGTAATAGGGACGCGGTGGATATTGAACATTTCTATGAGATCGACCTTAGGGATAAAGAAGCTCTATCCGATATTTTTAAAACTCATACTATTGAAGGGGTCATCCACTTTGCGGCCAATTCTTTGGTTGGAGAAAGTATGGAAAAGCCTTTTGAATATTATCACAACAATGTTTATGGGATGCTTTGTCTTTTGGACGTGATGAAAGAAAACAACGTCAACAAAATCGTATTTTCTTCCACAGCGGCTACATATGGAGAACCGAAGAATATTCCGATTCTTGAAGAGGATGAAACAAACCCAACCAATACATATGGTGAAACAAAGTTAGCCATGGAGAAAATGATGAAATGGTTCGATCAGGCCTATGGGATTCATTATGTTTCACTTCGATACTTTAATGCAGCAGGGGCACATGAGAGTGGAACGATAGGAGAAGATCATGATCCAGAAACTCATTTAATCCCTCTAATCCTCGAAGTACCCCTTGAAAAGAGAGAGAAGATTTATATATTCGGAAATGATTATGAAACAGCTGATGGAACATGTGTGAGAGATTATATTCATGTAATGGATTTAGCATCTGCTCATTATAAAGCGCTGGAATATTTAAGGGAAGATCATGATAGCAATGTGTTTAATCTTGGGAATGGAAACGGGTATTCTGTTAAGGAAGTAATTGATGTGGCGAGGAAAGTAACCGGACATGAAATCCCTTCAGAGCTAAAAGAAAGACGTTCCGGAGATCCAGCGGTGTTGATTGCTTCTTCGGATAAAGCTCAGAGTTTACTAGGCTGGCATCCACAGTTTGATTCTTTGGAGAAGATCATTGGGGATGCTTGGAATTGGCACAGAGAGCATCCAAAGGGATACTAAACCAAATAAATCCGTATGATCCCACTTCATGAATCGAGGGGAGGATGAACTGGCTCATCCCCACTTAATCCTCACCTCTGATCTTACTAATAATCTCTTGCTTCCTCCTTTCAAGGAATGATTTATGAGTATCATCATTTCTTAATTGGAACAGTTGAATGGCCTTATCCACATGGGGCAGTGCCTTTTCATTGTCTCCTAGCATTTCGAAATTGTACCCTATATGATAATGTAGTTCTCCAAGCCCCCATAGATGCTCTTCTTCCAGGCACCATGTAATGGCTTTATGACAGTATTTGATGGATTCCTCATTGCGGCTTAATTCAGTGAGGCCCCGGGCCATATTATAAAATAACCGCGTCTTAATCGTTTTATCATGAAGCTGTTTCGAATGGTTCATGAGTGCTTCGACTTTTTGATAGTAGCATAACGACTCTTCATGATGGTTTAATAGGGTTTCCCACGTCCCGAAGGTCATAAGGATTTCCATCTCTTTTTCAGTGGTTGCTTTTTTCTGATGGGCTGTCAGGTCATATGCCTCATTCAATAAAGAAAAGGCAGACTCATGATCTTTCTCCACCTCGAAGAGATAGATGGCTTTATGCCAGTAAAGCAGCTGAAGTCTTTCGGTGTCTTTATAGAAGAATGGATTTTTTTCTTCCGTCTTGACCATTTCCATCATTTCAGTAAATTTCCGTTTCAATCTGAGCGTTCTCAGTTGTCTTTCTACCTCTCGGAGATAATCGATCCGGGGTGTCGTCCCGATTTCAAAGAAATAGTTCACATCGACTCCAAGCCGCATGGAAATCTGATATAATGCCGTGGCGCTCGGATATATATCCCCCTTTTCGATGCGGCTGATCAATGGCTGAGTGCAGATCCCTTCTGCCAAGTCCCCCTGGGTAAGTCCTACCACATTTCTTAATTCTTTTATTTTTTTCCCGATCACTGAGTAGTCCAATTTATCATCTCCAACGAACCGATAGTATACTCCTATTTTAACAGACGGGAAGCAAGGGGAAGCAAGGGGACGGTTCTCTTGCTTCTTTTTACATAAATATGGAAATTTACTATTGAGTTGGTCGGGTTCTAGGAACAGTTTGGGTACCGTCCATTAATTGGCGAGGTAGGCAATCACTTGGGGCTTGATTTGGATAGTTGGAGTTGCCTGGACGGGCAGATCAGGTTCGATTCCGATTTTACTTAACGGGAGAAAGGGGAAGAGGGTCGGGTAGAATTGGGACTGTCCCCACTCTACCCACCGATATTGAACTACCTCCCAAGCCAACCCCCATCAACAGCCACCAAATGCCCATGCACATAATTCGAAGCCTCTGAAGCTAAATACATAACGGTCCCTTTAAAATCATCGGGATCCCCCCATCGCTTCATTATACTCATGCGTTAATTGGGGGAATAATTATTTTTTCCTAGGCAGCAAGAAGAAATTTCAACATTTATGCAAAAAGTCACAAATAGTCAAATGAGAACCGTCTCCGATAAACCTCAAATGATTATGTTGCATATTAAGTGATAAACCTTGCAGAAAGTTATACAATAACAAAGATATTATCAAACCATTAATCTACTTCATGAGAAAGGCGATTGAAAATTGAACTTATCAAAGACTAAAAGAATACAGCTAGCTTTGCTGTTGGGGTCACTTGCCATTTTAGGTCCATTTACGATTGACACGTATTTGCCTTCATTTCCTACGATTGTTAATGATTTTCACACAAATGCTTCATTGGTCCAAATTAGTTTAACCACTTGTTTATTAGGACTCGGATTAGGTCAGTTAATTATAGGACCTATGAGTGATGTACATGGTCGTCGTAAGCCATTGCTCATCTTCCTCACTTTGTATTTTTTATCCTCTGTCATTTGTGCCATCGCACCAAATATTTATACACTGATCGTTTCCCGTTTTATTCAAGGCTTTGCAGCTGCAGGGGGACTGGTGATCTCACGAGCCATTGTACGGGATTTGTTTAGTGGGCGGGAACTAACGAAGTTTTTTGCTTCTTTAATGTTGGTTGGAAATCTTGGACCCATTATTGCGCCAATTACAGGCGGTGCGATTCTGACGTTTACGAGTTGGAAAGGAGTTTTTATTGTCCTGGCTTGTATCGGCATGGTCTTCACATTAATTGTTAGCTTAAAACTTGAAGAATCGTTACCAACTGAAAAACGGATACCAGGAAATTTCAAGCAGGTCATTACGAACTTTGGATTGTTATTAAAGGACCGTGAATTTGCAGGATATGCCTTTACTCAAGGATTTACAACAGCAGGTATCTTTGCTTATGTGTCAGGTATTTCGTTTGTCTACCAAAACATTTATGGCGTTTCCCCTCAAGTATTCAGCTTCTTATTTGGAGTAAATGGAGTTGGCTTAATCATAGGAACTCAAATGGTTGGTCGATTATCAGATTATATACCGGAAAAAACATTCTTGAAAATTGGATTAGGGCTTTCCAATACAGCTGCTCTATTATTGCTAACGGCCCTTTTACTAAAGGCACCGATTCTATATGTAGCGATTCCTATTTTCTTTTTAGTCATGTCCATCAGTATTATTGGAACATCGGCATTTTCTCTGGCAATGGAAACGAAAGGGCATGTTGCAGGAAGTGCATCTGCTTTATTAGGGGTGTTACCGTTCCTGCTTGGTTCCTTAACAGCTCCACTTGTTGGAGTAGCGGGTGAGTACTCCGCTCTTCCAATGGGGATTATTATCTTGTCTGCAAGCTTTTTGGCCTTCTTATCTTACTTCTTGTTTGTCCGGAGAGCCTCTTTACATGTGAAAGGATCAGACGCATCCATTCATAATAACTTGTAATATATAAAAAACACCGTTCTACTCGATAACGGATCGAGGGAATGGTGTTTTTACTTTGCCCAGAATAATCTTTTGCATTTAAGACATTTTCCCCTTTAAGAATAATAGTGCCGTTCTAGGAACAGAATGGAAGAATAGAGTGATAGATTTAACGAGTGATTACACTAATGACGGTACACTTATTATTGAAGATTCTTTTATCAAACAGTAATGGCTTATCTGATTCTACCAAACAGGAAATTGCCCTCGATCACACGAGCTCCCTCAGCAGATACAAGAGCACCACTGTTGCTTTGAAAGACATTTTTGGCGATTCTTGTGTCCATTTCCTGTTTCACTTGGACAGGATTTGCAGGCTCAACAGTGCATCAATTGAGATGCGGGCTGTTTTTCCAAGCTGGGTAAGAAATTGCAGTTCCAATGCTTTAGCCATTCCGTTTCACCTCCTTTCTCTCAATCTTCAACACTACTTACGCATTGATGTCGTAACTATCATTCTTCTCAATAAGCATAAGCGGCTTTGTGCTTATTACCGCTAGAGCTTGAGCAGCTTGAAGAATCTTGTCTGGTGTTGAAGAGTAGTTGATATTGCCATAAGTCTTATTGGAGTACTTTGGCTTGCCATTTTCGTCGACTCTAGATAATTTAGAGATCCTATTCCTCATCTGCCGATATCAACTTTTCTTCATGCGAGAGAGACGTGTCACTGTGATACGTCTCTTTTCTGTATGCTTAGCTGAGTAGCAAGGGACCTTTTCCTAGTGGACACATTTAAAACCTACAAAAGCCAGATAGTAACTATCAGCGGTCTCCGGCTGATACGTGTTTCGTTGGCAGGAAAGGCAATGAATCTCCATTAATTTTTCTATTAATTGAATAAAAATCAAAAAAACTATAATAATATTATTGATTTTTCAATATTTGTATAATATAATTGAAAAAAATTCAAAAAGGAGGTGTTTAAAATGAAAATCCAACAAAAGGAACCCCAGGATTTGGATGAGCTTGATATTCAATTGCTTAAACTCTTGCAGAAAGATGGAAGGTTATCTTATACAGAACTTGCAGAAATGCTAAATACAACAGTTGGAACTGTACGAAATCGTGTGCAGCGTGTGATGGACCAAGATATCTTGAAAATAGTGGGGGTTTTGAATCCTTTTATTACTGGAATGCCATCTGTCGCCATGTTTGGTATGAAGGTGACGATGAACAAGCTGCAAGCTGTCATTGATCAGTTGGTAGAAATCCCGGAAGTACGCTTTGTAGCTGCATCTACAGGGAGATATGACTTGTTTGTGGAAGTGATTACTACGAGCAATGTGGATTTATATCGGATAATTAAAGAAGAATTCAGCAAAATTGATGGAATTGAGTCTACGGAATCCTCTATGTTCCTGGAGATTCATAAGCAGTCATACGATTGGGGAGTAGGTTGATTTTTTTTTATCGAAAAATGTCAGAATAATCATTATTATCTAAAAAGAGGTGGGTTATTTGAAAAAGGTACTGGTTCTAGTTCTTATCTTCTTATTTTGTTCAGCAGCACCTTCCATGGCGGCAGAACCGACGATACTGAAAGAAGCAGATATCCAGGTGAAAGCCGGAAGCGACAAACAATACCAAATTACTGAGAACGTTTCTTTGTTTAATGCAACTGGGATTGAAGAAAGTATCTCACATACGTTTTCAAACTTGGAAAGCAGCCAGATTGATAACCTCATTGTTTCCGCAAATGGTCAAGAACTGGAATATGTATGGGAGAAAGGGGAGTCTCTTAGCAAATTATTGGTAACTCCTCCCGAAAATGTTCCGGACGAGTTCACGTACCAACTTCAATATGATTTATCACTTCAAGAGAATGTATATACCACACCTCTGTTTGTCCCAATGTTCCCTGCTCAAGGAAATAGCAACATTGTTCATATAACTTTTGAAGCTCCAGAAGGGGAACAAGTCCATAAAAATTCATTCCCGGTTGTCATAGAAGATGTCGGCAATAAGGTGGACAGCCATATTATGAACATTCCTTCTCATGTAAAGTATGTTTTCGGAGATGGTGCAGGTACCTTTAATGTATTTAATGTTACTTCATGGGCTGTCATTATTGCTCTTATTGCGGTTATCGCTGTATGGTTCAGGTCTGAAGTAAGTAAGAAGAAGGGAGTTGCTGCTTAGTGGGAACACCATTTTGGGGGCTGGTCATCTATGCTGTCGTCTTTATCTCCGGTTACTTTATTTGGGCGCTGAAAATGAATTCGAAGGAAGAGGAATGATAGAGAGAATGAGAGGGAGGGGTAAGAATGTTTGAGATTAGTCCGGTTTTCTATTATGTGATCATTGGTTATTTTGTATTTGTTCTTGGAATCGGAATGTGGGCTGGAAGAGGCAATAAGACGAGTGAGGACCACCTGGTTGCCGGAAGGTCGATTGGTGCAGTCATTGGTGGTGCCGCATTGGCAGCGACTCAAATGAGTGCCGGGACGTTTGTTGGAACGATGGGTGTCCATTACTTAACGGGCGCCAGCTATATTTGGTTCTGGCCGGGACTTTGGCTTGGATGGCTGGTATCTGCCATATGGGTTGCACCAAAATTTCAACGTTTTAAAGGTGTAACTGTGCCAGACTATGTTGAAAAGCGTTATAACTCGAAGGTCGGGAAAGTCATTGCAGCGGTCCTGATCATTGTCGCTTATACAGTGTATCTGATTGGACAGTATGTAGCAGGGGGTATCGTCATGCAAACCATCTTTGGAATCCCGATGGTATGGGGGGCTTTCATCACGATTGCAATCACGATGGTGTATACAATGAAAGGCGGAATGAAAGCGACGGCGTATAGTGATTTCGTTCAGGCACTGATCATGGCAGGCTGCTTCTTTGCTGCAATTCCTCTTTTATTCAGTCAAGCGGGTGGATATGATTTTGTCGGAAGCTTCCTGACAGAACTGGATCCTGCTATCACAGGCTGGCACTTTGGTTTCAAAGATCTCCTTGGCTTCGGACTTGCTTTCGGTTTTGCGATGGCGATTTCCCCTTATGAGCTGGCAAGGATGTATACGTTGAAAAGTCAAAAGACGGTTCGCCTGGCAATCGGATTCTCTTTCATCTTCCAAGTAATTGTCGGTGTCTCGGTTTGTCTGGGCGGCATGGCGATGCGTTCCCTGTTCCCGATGCTGAATACAGGGGACAGCGCCTCGTCGATCATGGCGATCAATGTCCTGCCGCCACTGGTAGGAGCACTTCTCATGGTAGCAATTCTCGCCTCCATCATGAGTACCGTTTCAGGCGTCATGCTCGTTTCCGCTTCGGGTATTTCCCATGATATCTATGGGGTCATTAACCCAAAAGCAACAGACAAGCAGAAGATGAGGCTGAACCGCATTGCGGTCGTGGTCCTATCCTTATTCCCGTTGGCTTTTGCGGTAAAACCTTTCGACATGGTGCAGTTTATCGTCATGGTCCAGGCCTCATTGGTCGCAAGTTTCTTCTTCGCGCTTGTCATATTCGGCCTGAATTGGAAAGGTGCCACAAAGGCAGGAGCACTGACATCAATGATCGGCGGGGTATTGACGGTCCTTCTCTGGTTCCTGTTGGATAAACCATTCGGCTTGAATGAGGTGATACCTGGAGTTCTCGTGTCTACCATCTTGTTAATAGCTGTTAGTAAAGTGACAAAGCCGGTGCCTAAGGAAAGTTTGGAACCGTTCTTTGGAAAATAATGAACGAAGGGTGTCTATGATTTTCTGTTGGCACCTATTCTTTTCAAATTGAGGTGTGAAAAAATGGGCAATGAGTTATTCAGAGGTGAGACCGTTTTAATTACAGGAGCAGGCTCCGGGATCGGAAAGGGGATCGCGGAACGATTTGCTGATGAAGGAGCGAACCTTTGCCTGGTGGATATCAATGAAGAGAAACTATCTGAGGTTAAGGCTGGGCTGGAAAAAAAGGACCGGTCATACCAAAAGATTAACACACAGGCAGGAGACCTGTGCGAAGCATCTTTTCGGGAAAAAGTGATCGAACAGGCAATCGAGTCGTACGGCGCCATTCATGTGGTCATCAATTCTGCAGGTATCTACCCTTCGACTCCGTTCTTGCAAATCACAGAAGCTGAATGGGACAGCGTTCTGGATTTGAATTTAAAGGCTGTCTTTTTCTTGAACCAGGCGGCTGCGAAAACAATGATCGACCGGAACATTAAAGGAAGGCTGGTGAATATCAGTTCAACAGCGAGTGAAGTCGCCAGACCGGGTGTTGCGCATTACTGCTCATCCAAAGCAGGGGTGAAAATGCTCACCCAAGTCCTGGCGCTGGAGTTGGCGCCCCATAGCATCAGGGTGAATGCACTGGGGCCGGGGTTAGTGGAAACCGATACTTTGATGAACACCCTGACAACCGAAACAGCCAGAAAAGAGCATGAAGAAAAGATTTCCTACAGTCCACTCAACAGAGCGGCACTCGTGGAGGAAATTGCCGATGGAGTCGTTTATTTCGCCAGCAGCCAGTCTTCTTATGTGACGGGCCAGACACTGCTTGTGGATGGAGGCTATGCAGCAGGAAGAATTTTTAAAAGCTTACAATAAGAGGAGGAACTCGCGTTGGAAGAGGTAGTACAGTTTATCAAAGATAAAGAAGCCGAGATGGTGGATCTGCTGAAGCAGATTGTGGAACATGAAACACCAACTGCAAATAAAGAACTGACAGACAAACTTGGTGCCTGGATTGCAGAGCAGTTTACGAGGTTGACGGGAGGCAGAACGGAGACGATTGTTAACGAACAATACGGAAACCATATCAGAGCTGAATGGGGCGAAGGAGAGGAACAAATTCTGTTCCTTGCTCACTTTGATACCGTGTGGCCGGAAGGGACAATTCAGGAGAAGCCTTTCAGAATTGTGGATGGAAAGGCCTTCGGGCCAGGAGTTTTCGACATGAAGGGAGGCATCATTCAAGGGCTTTTCGCTGTTCATGCCCTTCACTCCCTAGGGAAGAAGTTAAATAAACGTGTCGTATTTTTGTTCAATAGTGATGAGGAACTGGGAAGTCCCACTTCTCAAGAATTGATAGAGAAAGAAGCGGCCAGGAGTGAAAGGGTATTTGTCTTGGAGCCTGCGATGTCAACGGAAGGTGCGTTAAAAACATCAAGGAAAGGTGTCGGTATTTTTCAATTGAAGGTCGACGGAAAACCAGCACATTCCGGAATTGATCCGGAGAAAGGGGTAAGTGCAATAGGAGAGATAGCGTCTCAAATCAGTTATTTACATAGCCTGACGGATCTCTCCATCGGGACAACGGTGAACGTAGGAACAGTCAATGGCGGAACGTCCTCCAATGTCATCGCGGCAACCGCTGTGGCGGAAATTGATCTTCGTGTTAAAGCACAGGAGGAGTTTGAACGGGTCATTCCGATGATTGAAAATCTTGAACCACAAGATGAAAGAACCAGCCTTGTTGTAACAGGGGGAATCAACCGCCCTCCTCTTGAAAGAACCGAGGAGGTCAGGAAGATGTTCCAGAACGCGAAGTCATTGGCGGAACAATACTTAGGATTTGAATTGAAGGAAAAAGAAACGGGGGGCGGCAGTGATGGCAACTTCTCGGCACAGCTCGCACCTACCCTGGACGGACTTGGAGCAGTAGGAGACGGGGCTCACGCAAACCATGAACATTTGATTGTAAAGGAAATGCCGGTGCGCAGTGCTTTGGTAGCCCTGCTGCTGCTGGAATTCGGAAAGTAAATAAGGAAGGGGATTTTTATGGGTGAAATTGTATCGGACCAAAGCTTACTGGATAAAGTCAGCCAAGAAAAATTGATGGAATATACAAGGACAATTTCTTCCGAAGTCCGTTTGTCGGGGTCTGAGGAGGAATGGAGAGCGTTTTTATACGCTAAAGGGGTACTGGACGAATTGGGATTGAGGACGAAGTTGAAGACAAGTAAAGCCTTTGTCAGCTGGCCGATCTCAGCCGATATGAAAGTGGACGGTGTATCTTACCCATGTATTACCCATTCTATGGCCGTATCGACTGGCGGAGAGGGATTGAGCGGGGAGATAGTCTATATTGGGGCTGGAACAGATGAAGAATATGAGTCGGCAGAAGTGAAGGGCAAGGTGCTTTTGATTGACGGGCTGGCTATCCCAGGAGCAGTGGCAAAGGCACAGGAAGAAGGGGCAAAAGGGCTTGTATTCATCAATGCAGAGTACACTCATGAGATGATCGTTTCGACTGTATGGGGAAATCCGACTCCGCAAAAGCAGAACCAGTATCCAAATCTCCCTGTCATTTCAATTAACTACGCAGACGGAGAAAAAGTGAAGCAAAAGTTGAAAGGTAAAGAGAGCCTCCCGATTTGGTTTAAGACCGAGGTGGAAACAGGGTGGAAGGACATCCCTACATTGGAAGCTGAACTGAAGGGGACAGATCCAACTGGATCATTTGTACTGTTCAGCGGACATATCGATTCATGGCATTACGGCGCAATGGATAATGGAACTGCCAATGCGGTGATGTTAGAGGTGGCCAGGGTTCTATCCGAAGAAAAAGTGGAGTTGAACCGGTCTCTGCGTTTCGCTTTCTGGTCCGGCCACTCCCACGGACGGTATGCGGGCTCGGCCTTATACTGTGATGAAAACTGGGAGGAATTGTATGAGTCTTGTGTCTTACATGTAAATATTGATTCGGTCGGGGCCAAGGAGTCGGTTGTTTTGACAGAAGGAAACTGTATGGCTGAAACGAAGGATATAGCCGGGCAGGTGATCAAGGATCAAGTGTCTGAAGAATACGAAGGCTCCCGATTTGGAAGAGCCGGAGACCAATCTTTTTGGGGGCCTGGAGTTCCTTCCTTATTAATGGGCTTATCCGAACAAGTACCGGCCACGACCGCTGCTGCACAAGCATTTACCCGATTGTTTGGCGCTGGCAAAGGCGGTGGATTCGGCTGGTGGTGGCATACCACTGAAGATACGATGGATAAAATTGATCCCGAATTTCTAGAGAGGGATTGCAGAATCTACCTTTCTATTATCGACAAAGCCTGCACAAGTGACGTGCTGCCGATTGATCAGCGGAAAGCGGTAGAAGAACTGAAATCTCATCTGGTTCACTATCAAGAAGCAGCCCCGGAGCTGAAGAAGCTTTCTATTGCTCTAAGCAGAATCAGCCAGCTGCATAATAAAATCAAGAGTGTCTATGAAAGGATAGAATCTGAGAATCTATCAGACGAACAGCTGGCCGAAGCCAATCGCTGGATTCATTCGCTTTCCAAAGGGCTCGTCCACCTTAACTATGTTGGCGGAAATGTATTTGATCACGATCAGGCGATGGGGCAACCGCCGATTCCTTTGCTTGCCGACATTTTAAAATGGAAAGAGATCACTGAAAACGAGCCGGAACACTTTGTATTTCTGACAGGCATAAATCGAAACCTGAATCAGGTCAACTTTATTTTGAAGGAGCTTTTGGAGAAAGCGGGTCAAACGAGCTTACTGAAGGAGGGGTAGAATGGCGGGTCTATTTGACTCTTATCAATTGAAGGATCTTTTGCTGAAAAATAGAATCGTTCTATCTCCGATGTGTCAGTACCAGGCAAAAAATGAAAAAGGGATTCCGGAGATGTGGCATATGATTCACTTGGTTTCCCGTGCCATCGGAGGTACAGGTCTGGTCCTGACGGAAATGACCAATGTCGAGGCGAGGGGAAGGATTACAGAGAATTGCTTAGGGATCTACAGTGATGAACAAATGGAGGAATTCAAAAAGATCAATGAGCAGATTCATCACCACGGTGCCAAGAGCGGCATCCAGATTGCTCATGCGGGCAGGAAATCTGTCATTAAAAATGGAGATATCGTCGGTCCATCAGCGATTCCTTTTTCACCTGATTCTCCGGTGCCGAGAGAGTTGAGCAAGGGTGAAATTGAAGAGATCATTGAAGCCTTTTATCTTGGGGCGAAAAGGTCGGTGGCAGCAGGCTTTGATACTATCGAAATCCATGGTGCCCATGGATATCTTCTTCATCAGTTCCTTTCCCCGGCTTCCAATCACCGGAATGATGAGTTTGGCGACCCTGCTGAGTTTCCAGTCAGAGTCATCAAAGCCATCAAAGAGGCAGTGCCGGATACTATGCCGGTCATGTTCAGGATTTCTGCCGTCGAGTATGTGGAAGGCGGTTATTCCTTTGAAGATACACTGTCAAACTGCAAGAAGTTCATCGCGGCGGGGGTGGATCTGTTTGATGTCAGTACAGGGGCAAACTCACCGATAAAACCGGTTGTCTACCCGGGGTATCAAGTGAAATATGCTGCAAGGATCAAGCAGGAATTAAAGATTCCTGTCATGTCGGTCGGAAAGCTTGAAACCCCGCAGCTCGCTGAAGCGGTTGTTCAGGATGGGCTGGCAGATCTGATTTGTATCGGAAAAGGCATGCTCCGTCAGCCTTATTGGGCAAAAGAGGCTGCTGAAGTATTGAGCAAGGAACTTGACCTCCCAGGGGTCTATAATATGGGATTCTAAAGGAAAAGCGGAGAGGAAGTGCAAGCCATGAAAATTACAATCATCGGAGCTGGAGCGATAGGCGGGGTCGTTGGCGCTTACTTAGCAAAAGCAGGAGAAGACATCCAGTTTGTGGATATTAATTCAGAACATGTGAACACCATGAATGAAAAGGGATTGACCATATCAGTCAAAGAAAATACGTTTACCGTCCCAGTTAAAGCTTTTACGATGGAGGAACTGGTTAAATCTGATCAAGAGCTCGAGGTTGTCTTTTTATGTGTAAAAGCCTTGCATACGAAAGAAGCAGTGAAACAGTTCAAACACTTGCTTCGGGAAGATTCCTTTGTGGTTTCGTTTCAAAATGGCTTATGTGAATATGAAATAGCTGAGGAAATCGGTGCGGATAGGACAGTGGGCTGTTTTATTAACCTGTTCGCAGACTACCAGGAGCCCGGTCTTATTGAATATGGCGGAGTGGGAAGCTTGTATATAGGAGAAGTGAATGGACCTGTGACGTCCAGAGTCGAAAAGCTGATATCCCTGCTGGCTGCCTGGGGAGAAGCAAAAGCGACAGACAACATTTTAGGCTATTTATGGAGCAAACTATCGTACGGGGCGGTATTGACAGCCACCGCTACTACCAATGAAACGATCGCAGATGTTCTTGATAACCCGCAGTATCATGAATTAATCGTTAATCTCACAAGGGAGGTAATAAGTGTAGCGGAGAGGAAGGGAATCGTCCCGAAAAGCTTTGATGACTGGGAGCCAAAAGTTGTTGCACATTCAGATTATGATGGCGTGAGGGAACAGCTTCATATACTCACCAAACGGTTGCGTGGTTACACCAAAACCAGAACAGGAATCTGGCGTGATCTTGCAGTCAGAAAAAGAAAAACGGAAGTCCCTCAGCAGCTCCTGCCCGTCATTGCAGATGGCCGAAAGCTGAATCTTGAACTTCCTCTCACAACTGCACTCGTCCAGATGATATTAGATATTGAACTGGGAAAGAGGCAGATGCAGATCGACAATTTGGATGAACTTGCAAGATTGTCGGATGCTTCTAGTGTGTCGTAATTGGGACACAGGTGAGGACAAAGGGACAGGTTCCTCGTCCTACCAAATTTTCACAAATGTATTTTCGGGCACTGGATGTTCCTGACGCAGCCATCCTCCTTACTACAGTTTGCCAAGTAATTAATTTACCATGCAACGCCAGATACATTTACCAATAGAAAAAAGCCCTACCGATTAAGTTTCTAGTAATCTTGTAGGGCTTTTATTTGAGACAAGAACATGGCTTCACCTTACCTTTATTTCAGGAAGAAGATTATAAATGAGATTTGTATCCTTTTCGTTCACAAGGTCGATAAGCAAATGAAGATCTTTATATTTCTATTAAAAAGAAGTATAAGTAAAGAGGTGATATATATTTGCCCAGGAAAGCCCAAAAGAAAAACAGCTTGGGTATTTATCATATTGTCTTTAGAGGCATCAACCGCCAGATAGAAAACATAGAATGAGATCAGGGTTACATCCGGGAAAAGCTGCTCAGAATGAGAGAGAGATTGCTGGGATCTTGAAACAGAGAAATTTAAATATTCTTTGTGAATCCCTCGCACCTTCGTGCCCTTCCAATACCCCACTCCTCTACAAGCTCTTCTTAATTCCAATCTCGTTGTCTTCTTTCCGTTTTACCCTTTAGTGAAATGCTGATGAATGTGGCCGGGACGGTGAACCTATCCCCCTGTCCCTTTATTTATTTAAATACCTCCACAATGTTGTCCGGCTGATGCCAAGCTGCTCAGCTGCTAAAGTCTGGTTGCCGTTATGCTGGTCAATGACCAGCTTAATCAGCTCTAAATTAAATTCATGTAAGGTTTTGCTGCTGTTCAATGAAATATTCATTCCTTCTTCTGTATGAGGAATATTCCCAACAATTTTCTGCTTGCTCAGTATACTATTGACATTAGTGCTCGATATATAGAGGGATTTAGATAAGAATACTAATTCGGTTAGGACTTGTTTTAATTGTTGGAAATTCCCTGGCCAATTAAATTGGGAAAGGGCAGCCAGTGCCTTGGGCTCGTACCCGAGGATATCGGTATTATTTTCAATATTTACCTTGTTTAGAAATATCGTTAATATCACTGAGATTTCATTTTTTCTTTCTCTTAATGCAGGAAGATGAAGACTTATACAATTCACTCTTCTCATTAATTCTTTATAGGATTCTGATGTAATTCCCTCAGACGTTTTTTCGCAAAAAATGATCAGTCGATTATTTAAGTGGAAGTTCGTAGATTCCATAATCGTGAGTAACTTTTCGAGGTTTTCATTTGAAATTTTATCAAAGTAGTTAAATTGAATTGTATTACCAACTTTAAGGAAAGGGCCGTTACTTGTGTTTAAAAGATGTTTCCACATTGTATCATTGAGTAAGTTGGAATTAATCGAAATCAATGTATGATTGTTAGTATTTTGGCTGGTGAATACACTTTGCGAAACGATCTCTTTCCCGGTGCCTCTTTCTCCCAGTACGATTATCGGCGAATTACTTGAGTTGATTTGTTTGATTTTCTCGGCGATTTCGTACGTGATAATAGGATTTTTGTATAAGTTTTTATTTATTTTTTGTTCCACTTCTGACTTATCTTCATATGTAACTCCGAATTTAGAGCTCATGATCGGTGTTACCGATTTTTGGACCGTTACAATATAGTAAGTATCATCAGTCTTATTTGAAATCGTTACTTTTAAGTTATATAGAGTGTTGTGTATTGAATGGTAATAAGTATGTGATTCATTGAATGGAGTGTTCTCTTTTTTATTCAGCAAATAGTGATAGATGGAGTCATTAATTTGCGGATCTAAACTTGAATAAATCAATTCAAACTGACTGGATAAAATCAAGCAGTCCGTTTTGGAATTTTCAATTGCTTCTATAAATAAGCTGTTTTGTAATTTAAATTTTTGAAGGTGGGTAGTCAGCTCTATTGCTTGTTCAAAAGTATGTTTAATGCTTTCACTTCCTGATGTAATAAGGATTGTATTAAACGAAATTTCCAGTGCCAGTTTATTCGTTATGGCATCGCAAAGAACTAATTCAATGCCGCTGCTTTCTAGTGATCTTAGTAGACTTAACGTATCACTTGAATCATCTATCGTATAGATCTCTACAGAGTAATCCAATATGTCACAGATCAAATGGGCCGTTTCAGTAATACTTGAATACCCTACAATGGCAAATTTAGAGGTATAGTTCGTTGCTAATTTGATTGCTCCTATTATGTCATAAACAGATATTGAAACATCGATAACTGGGATGGATATATTCTTCCTGATTAGGTCGGCTGTACCTCCCCGTGATATGACAATATCGTAATCGTTATGAATTTCCTTCAGGGCCAGATTCTTCCCTTCCTGTAAATCCCCAGTATACGTTTTGAGCAAAAGGTTAGTGAAAGTAGATCCTACATTTTCCATTGAGTATCTTAACTCTTCATAAGGTGCGATACCAAGGATTTTGATTATCTTTTGCATTTGAATTCCCCTTGTGTGTTTCTTTTTTAAACACTTTAGCACGAATTTCTGAATTTTGGTAGCGCTTTCTGTTTTTGGGTTTCAAATTGAAACAACAAAACTTAAATTTTTGTTTTTTTAGATAAATTATCATCCTATAATCAACTTATAAGGTACTAAGGTGGTGGACAGATGATAAGGGTACTTATAATTGCCGATGATTTTACGGGAGCACTTGATACTGGCGTCCAGTTCTCTAATTACGGTGTTCATACTGTAGTGACCTCTGATTTAGAGTTTGAATTTGATGAAACGACAGATGGAATAGAAGTGCTGGTTTTTAATACGGAATCAAGGTATTTGAATAAAAATGAAGCATATGAAGTGATTAAGAAGATAGCCTTAAAAGCTAAGGAAGAAAATATTCAATATATCTTTAAGAAAGTTGATTCAGCCTTAAGAGGAAATGTCGCTTCTGAGTTGAAGGCATTGAGTGATGTTTTCGAAGATGGACCCATTCCTTTTATACCGGCGTACCCGGAACAAAATCGCTACAGCTGCGAAGGAATATTACTTATAGATTCTGTACCAGTAAATGAAAGCGTTTTTGGGAAAGATCCATACGAACCAGTAACGGAAAGCCATATCCCGGCTCTTCTGCTGAAAGAAGCAGAACTAACAACATATATTACAAAAAAATATACCATCCCGCCAAATGAAGAAAGAATTTTGTTAATGGAAAGCCACTCTGATGAGGAGATGGTATCTCAAGGAAATGACCTATTAATGAATGGTGCATTGAATATAACGGTGGGATGTGCAGGGTTTGCTAAAGCATTGGCACATATTATTTATAAAAAAAGGGATACACCCGAAGACGATAGTTACCTTTCATTATTGATTGTATGTGGAAGTGTTAATCCGGTAACAAAGAAACAAATTGTTTTTGCGGAAATGAATGGTTTCGAAAGAATATCTTTAATGATCGAGCAGCTTTGGGATAAGCACTATTGGGATACAGTAAAGGGGCAAGAAAATATAAACCGCTATTTAAAAAATGAAAGCCCTTTAATGTTTGAAACCTTTGGGAATGTATCGGAAGATCAAGTGAATCGGCTGGCTGATCAAAGTCATGAACTAAGATTCAGGATAGCACAGTCACTCGGATATTTAGTGAAAAATCTTATGTCAAAAGGTAATAAGAGAACATGGTTATTTACTGGGGGAGATACCTTATTTCAATCGATGAGAGTATTGGGGATTACAGAAGTTAAACCTCTGAAAGAATTATTCCCTGGAATTGTTCTTGGGACGATTGATTTTCAGGAGGAAAAACATTATGTCATTACCAAATCAGGAGGATTCGGTGATGAAGATCTATTTGTAAAATTAAATGAATTGAATAAAGAAAGAGGAGATGCGAAATATGTTGAATCAGTTTAATTTAAAGATGCCGACAAATGTGTTTGCAGGTCCGGATGCCATGCAAAACCTCCATGCCATTCTCAAAGACGGTGTGGCAAAGATCACCATCTTTACAGGTGAACACATATATAAACTTGGGTTGCTCGACGAGGTCATCCGTATTTTAGAAAAGAATGATATCAAGTACGACATTTTATCTGATATACCAGCAGAGCCATCTTATTTACAGGCTCAAGAAGTCATTGACCAGTTTAAAGCATTGAACTCTGATCTGATCATCGGAGTAGGCGGCGGAAGCGTGATGGATATAGCTAAATTGGCATCAGTGTTATCTACTGATGATTATACGGTGAAGGATCTGCTGGATGATCCGTTACTAGCTAAAAAGCAAGTACCTTCATTGATGATTCCTACCACAGCGGGTACAGGATCTGAAGCGACTCCCAACAGCATTGTAGGTGTACCTGAAAAGGATTTAAAAGTAGGTATTGTAAATAGTGAATTAATTGCCGACCATGTTATTTTGGATAGCAGCATGATAAAAAGCCTGCCTAAACCGATTGCTGCTGCAACAGGAATTGATGCCCTGGCCCATGCTATAGAATGTTTCACTTCGAAAAAAGCAAACCCGATCAGTGATACATTTGCACTGGAGGCGCTGGATTTAATTTTGAATAACATTCTCGAAGCCTGCACAAATCCTGATGCACTTGAAGCTAAGCGTAATATGCTATTAGGCTCTTTCTATGCGGGGGTGGCGATCACATCCTCAGGGACGACTGCTGTTCATGCCTTGTCTTATCCTTTAGGCGGAAAATACCACATTGCTCATGGTGTTTCTAACGCAATTCTATTGACACCAGTTATGAAATTCAATGAGCCGGTTATCAAAGACCTTCTGGCTAAAGCGTATGACCGGGTTGTAAAAGAACCTAATAAAGAATTGGCTGTAGATGAAAAATCGAAATATATCATTGATTGGTTGGAAGAAATCGTAAATACACTTGAAATCCCAACCAGTTTAAAAACGTTTAATGTGCCTGAAGAAGATCTTGATGGATTGGTCGAGGCTGCAATGCTAGTCCAAAGATTGCTGGTGAATAATATGAGGGAAGTAACACCAGAAGATGCCCGAAAAATCTATCTGGAAATTATGTAGGGGTGAATAGTATGCCAAACAATTTGCAGGGAATCATCACACCCATTGTCACACCCATGAATGACAGTGAAGAAGTGAATTATGAAGAACTCGTCAATCAAGTGAACAGAGTCATTGAGAATGGTGTCCATGGCATTTTTACATTCGGTACGAATGGTGAAGGTTATATTTTAAGCGAAGAAGAAAAAGTCCGTGTAATGGAAACAGTCGTTGAGGCTGTAGAGGGAAGGGTTCCGGTATATGCCTCAACAGGTTTGATTGGAACACAAGATACCATTCGCTTGTCCCTGGAAGCAAAGCGTGTGGGTGTCGACTACCTGTCAATCATCACACCGTATTTTGCAGCAGCAACCCAGGAAGAGATTTATACCCATTTTAAAACAGTTGCCGAAGCGGTTGATATGCCAATTGTTTTATACAACATTCCAGCCAGGACAGGTAATGCCATTCAGCCAGCGACTGTTGAAAAACTAAGTCAGATTGACAATATTGTCGGTGTCAAAGATAGCAGCGGCAACTTTGATAATATTCTGCAATATATCGAAAGAACAAGAAATAGGAAAGATTTTTCAGTGCTGTCAGGTAACGATTCCTTAATATTATGGACTCTGCTTGCCGGGGGAACAGGCGGTATTGCAGGGTGTTCGAATGTTTATCCATTTACGATGGCCCAAATATACGAACAATTTGTAAATGGCCATATCGAAGAAGCCCGCAACTATCAAGATTCAATCAGAAGTTTCAGGGACTGTTTTAAATATGCAAATCCCAATACGGTGGTAAAAGCTGCAGTTGAACTGCTTGGCTATCCGGTCGGGAAGTGCCGGGCACCATTCAATCAAGTATCTGATGTAGGAATTGTAGCATTAAAATCAGTATTAAATGAAAATGCTGAAGCTGGAATGAAGTAGTCAGGAGGGACATTATGAAAAAAGTTATCGGAATCACAATGGGAGATCCGGCGGGTATCGGACCTGAAATCTCAATCAAGGCTTTTCAAAAGAATAGCTTATATGAAAAATGTAACCCCTTACTTATTGGAGATAAAAGTGTCATAGAGAGCTATTTAGAGAAATTCCCAGAGATAGATCTTAAAGTAAATGCCATTACTTCACCTGAAGATGCCTTGTATGAGTGGGGAACAATGGATGTAATGGACTTAGCCTCTGTAGACGCGTCGACATTACAAATTGGTGAAGTGTCCAAGGAAGCCGGAAATGCGGCCTATCTTTATGTTGAAAAAGTGATTGAATTGGCACTTAAGGGGAAAGTGGATGCAACCGTTACGAATCCATTAAATAAAGAAGCGTTAAACCTGGCGGGGCATCACTTTGCCGGCCATACTGAAATTTATGGAGAGCTTACAAACACTTCCAAGTTTTCGATGATGCTCGCTGATGGTGATTTAAGAGTGGTTCACGTTTCAACACATGTATCTTTAAGACAAGCCTGCGATTTAGTGAAAAAAGAAAGAGTATTCGATGTCATAAAGATTGCAAGTAATGCCTGTGTAAGCCTGGGTATCGAAAATCCAAGGATTGCTGTGGCGGGATTAAATCCGCATTGTGGAGAAAATGGATTGTTTGGTACGGAAGAAATGGATGAGATCATCCCTGCTATCGAGGCAGCTGAAAGTGAAGGGATGAATGTATTCGGCCCATTACCTGCAGATACCGTTTTCTCAAAAGCCCGGGGCGGCATGTATGACATCGTTGTGGTGATGTATCATGACCAGGGGCATATCCCGTTAAAACTATTGGGATTTGTATTTGATAAAGAACAAAATAAATGGAAAGAGGTTTCCGGTGTTAATATTACACTGGGATTACCGATTATCCGGACCTCGGTTGACCATGGAACAGCATTCGATCAAGCAGGTAAAATGACAGCGAGTGAACTTAGTCTTGAAAATGCAGTAGATTACGCAGTGAAACTGGCAAATAATGTTGATTGAGAAGTAAAGTGAACAGTGTTGATTTAATTGAAAATGAAGAAGGTATATCTCATTGAATCAACTATCACCAACCGTTTAGAGAATCGGCAATGAACATCGAAATTTAACTAGAAAGATAGGGTGATAAGTTTGAGTACATTGGTCATGAACCAGTCCATTCACAATGGTAAATTATATCACGATGATTATACAAATATTGATTTTTCCTTGATACCGCCTGGTCCCTTTTCAACCGCACATGCCCCGACCATTACGAAGATGGAAAATGGGGACTTATTATGCGCATGGTTTGCCGGTTCATTCGAAGGCAGCCCCGATATTTCAATTGTATTATCCAAATTCAATCATGAAACTCAAGAGTGGAATGTACCGGAAATTGTCTCGCAGGATGATACGAGAAGTGAGCAAAACCCTTCCTTTTTCCATGCACCTGATCAATCAGTATGGCTCATCTACACTTCCCAGGAAGGACGGCAGCCTGGGAAAGATAATATGCAGTTCACGTCCATAATCAAATATCAGAAAACATATGATAACGGTGAAACCTGGATGGAACCAGCAGTATTATTCAGCCAGCCTGGTACATTTGTCCGGCAGGCTATCCAAGTATTAAGCAATGGCAGATGGATCTTCAGCACATGGGTATGTGAAGACTCGGAATTCGGTCTTACCAACGATCCTACGGTATTCCAAGTATCAGATGATGAAGGACAAACATGGAAAGAAGTACGCATGCCTGAAAGTAACGGACGCGTGCATGCCAATGTTATAGAATTGGAAGATGGCCAATTAGTGGCCTTTATGAGAAGTAGGTTTGCGGATTATATTTATAGAAGCGAGTCAAGGGATTATGGAGATTCCTGGACAGTGCCCGAGCCAACAGTTTTGCCAAATAACAATGCAAGCATAAGTGCCATTAAACTTGATAACGGCGCCATTGCTATTGCGTATAATGCAAACTCTGCCAATAATCCTGAAAAAGGAAAAGTAGCATGGCCTGGACTGCGTAACCCGGTAGTGGTTTCAGTATCTGAAGATGGCGGAAACACTTGGCCGATCGGCCGAATCATTGAACACGCAGAAGGTTTCATTGGAGCAGAGAACAAAACGAATAATTCACAATTTGAATATCCTACTATTTATCAAGATGCAGAAGGACGTATTCATTTAGTATACGCATATAAGAATCGAATCTGTGTGAAGTATAACGGCTTTTCAGTTGAAGATATATATGGTAAAAAACGCGAAAATGAAGGCGTTTACAATCCTACCTCTGGAGAAATCAGCTAGATTTCAGGTAATCATATCATTCTATTTGAAAATCTCTCAACTAAACGGACATTATACAAATCTTCCCCAAAAAGGAGAAACGTTAAATGACAATCGAAATGATTCTTGCCCTTGGTATCTTAATCCTGATGATTGTAGCGATCATGTCAGACAAATTTGCCTTCGGCGCACCGCCGCTCATGGCCTGTCTTCTGCTCGTAGTCACCGGTCTTTCTACTGTTCAAGAGGCATTCGCAGGTTTCGTGAACCCGAGCGTTGTCATGGTCGCCGGCTTTATGGTTGTGATGGCCGGACTCATGAAGACAAGCCTGATTGGGAAGGTGCAGTCCTCGATGCTCTCTTTGGTCAATAAGGGCGGTTACAAAAGCTATGCTCTTTTACTCGTAGTGGTTATGCTTGGTGCCAGTTTAGCAGGCACTGGTTCCACTGGTTACTATGTACTGATTTTATCCTTGATATCTACGATTCCTTACAATAAAAAAATGCCTACCTCCAAACTGATGATGCCATTGGGGTTTGCTACTAACCACCCTTTGATTCCATTCAATGTAGCACTTCTCTACGGTGTCACTGTCAGCGTACTGGAAACGGCAGGTTACACCGGCGGGCTGTCCATGACGAAATTTGCAGTCGTGAATTTCATCCTGTCACTTGGTTTCTTGGCATGGAGTTTGATTGCTTATCGCCTTCTGCCGGATCATGCTCTTATGGAAGAAGAAGCCACTGCCTATGAAGAGGTGGCGGCAACTACCGAGACTTATGCTATGCCGGCATGGAAAGAATACTCTATCATTGCTGCTTTTCTCATCAGTGTTGTTGGTATGATGCTTATGAACGTGTTGGGTAATGCTGCCTTTGTCATTCCCGGCATTGCAGGAGCATTCTTGCTCATCATTAACGTGCTTGACTTCAGGGAAGTCCGGGATAATATGGGTGCACCTGTCATCATTATGATGGCTGGAGTTATCGGCGTTGCGGACGCTCTGGCTAACTCTGGATTTACAGCTATGGTCGGTGATTCTGTAGCGAATGTGTTGGGTACTGATATCAATCCATTTATATTTATCTTAATCTTCGCACTTCTGACTAGTACTTGTGCTACTTTTACTGGCTCAAATATGGGTTCTGTATTCATCTTTGCACCAATCGCTATTGCAACCAGCATTAGTTTGGGAATGAATCCTGCTGCCGCCGCCATTGCAGTGGTCATATCTGGATGGAATGGCGGATACATGCCAATCGATGGCATGCCGGCCATGATCTTGGGAATGGGTAAATATAAGCTTCCGCAGTTCTGGTTGTTCTCAATACCTATGTACCTGGTCCGTATCGTTATGATATGTGTAGGTGCCATGATTATGTTTCCGTAAATCGTGTTAATCTAGTTAATTTTGGACGGTTCCGACTCAACTTTTGCCAAGTATCTTTAATTTATCAACGTTGATAATTGCAGATAAAATGAGCTACTATTGCATCCTTTTGTGCCATGAATACACTCAAGGGAAAAGAAGGGGATGCTTGAAGAGTTTAAGGAATGGCAATCCATTGCTTATGAGTTTAATAATGGAGAGCATAGTGAGAAAATGGATGCCTCAAAGAAGGCTGAGCTTAAGAAGCAGTTTGAGGAGAAGATGGGAGAGATTGTGGCGGAGTTTTGATGAAACGAGGGTATGGTGATTCCTGAGTCATGTTCATAAGAAAAAAAACTCAACCTGGTGAGGTTGAGTTCTTTATTTTTAAGAAGTGAGTGTATCCCAGCTCTAAATGAGAACACATTGTTCCAGATAGCTATATCATTAAAACTTTAATGTTCTTTTCAGTCTTGCAAATTTGCGGTTTGCCTTTTCTAAAGCATGCTTCGAACCAAATAATAATTCAAACATATTGGATCACTCCTAGAAATTTAATAATGGTGTTTATAGATACATTATAGGCGATTCATCATAGGAAGTCAACAATATTGTATACCAAATACCTTAATCAATGAATTTAATCAGCTAAAAAAGGAATAAAAACCTTATTTGGTATACCATAATGGTTGTCAGTCTTAAGTTAAAACCTTTAAATACCTACTATAAAGGGTTTTTAAATGAATTTGGTGATAATCTCTACAACGTCTAAAAATAGAATAAATTGAAAAAGACCATTTTTTCCTGAAATAATGTATACCATACAATTGATTTTCATTCTCAAGAGGTTTAGTATATAGAATAATCAGAAAAAAATAACGAGTTGGTGATGTGATGATCAAACTATTATCCGGCCTTTCCATCTTGCTTTATTTAATCAACGAACTTTTCACCGGTATTCATCTTGCTCCCACCATATCTGTCATCTGCTTATTGATTGTTATGTTGACTGCACTCAGAGTCAGTAAGTTTGTCAGGGTAATAGGGGGGACGTTCCTTGTGTTGGGACTCATCATGATGGTGAAGAGTGAAGCGGGCTTGAAGGATATCCTTTTTTCATTCGGTCCTATGCTTAACCTTCTGACCTTATTTGCGTTGGTTCCTTTATTGGCTCAGCCAATTAAGCTGGGGAATTATTCCGAAAATATCCAAGGCTTTATTTCCAGGAGGGTGAAATCCTCAACCAGCCTATATAGTCTCACGTCAGGCATTTCATACTTCTTTAGTATTTTCATGAATCTTGCCACGCTGCCGATGACCTATTTCTCTGTCAGGCCAGCTGCGGATGCTTTCCCACTTGAAGATAAAGAAAGGTTCATGAGTAGAGCCATCACCCACGGATTCTCCATGCCTTTGATGTGGGCTCCGGTCACTCCGATAGTAGGGATTGTGATTGATATGACAGGGGTAAAGTGGGGCGGGATGCTTCCCTATGTTCTTCCTTTAAGTGTGATGGGATTGTTGCTTGATTGGTATCTGGGAGGGTACCGGAAGAGGGGGAAGAGTGCTTCATATAGGACAAGGTCTGCCATAGATGAAACGGCAGCAACAATTGAGAAACCGGACGGAAAAGCAGGACCAGGGAAGCTGTCACACATCCTGATGGCTATCATTATCTTCAATATCGTCATCGCCATCATGGAACATTGGTTATCCCTTTCGTTCCTGATTGTCGTTTCCCTGCTGGTGATTCCTTTTGCATTTATCTGGTGTGGGATGTTGGGCAAGGCCCGTGATTTTAGAATTGGATTGGCCAATCATTATCACCACCATTTACTAAAAATGAAAGATCAGTTTTTCATCTTCTTGTCTGCGGGGTTTTTCATATCAGCTATTGAATTTTCTCATACGGACCATGTAGTAAACGAGTGGATTACTGCATTCAAGGATACTATTGGAATCGAAATTTTTGTCCTGCTCATTCCATTGATTCCTTTAATCCTGGCATTTGCAGGACTTCATCCTGCAGTCGCCCTGGCATTACTGGCAGGAACACTTGACCCCCATAGCCTGGATATTTCACCTTACATCCTGACTGTTTCAATGCTCGCTGGTGCAGTGTCTGCGTTTCTCATGGGACCGTATAATGCCACGATAGGGTTAATGTCGACGATTGTAAAGACAAGCTCCTTTAAAGTATCGAATTGGAATTTCATCTTTACCGTTTCGTTTTTATCTTTAACTGTGTTATATCTCATTCTATTGCAGATTATGATATAAGAAAAACACCTTCGATTCCTTAGTCGAAGGTGTTTTTCTATGATGTTGAATAGCCCATTTATCCTTTTCAGTATTGGGATAAATGGGCTATTTAAGATTGTATATGTCTTAGACCGCAAGTTCGTCTGATTTAACCAGCTTTGAATGCTTCGAATCTTTGCTGTTCCCATTAGCCTTTACGATTTCATATAACTCCTCACGTGCACCTTCAATCGTTTCGAAGGATTCAAAGAATTTCACCCGGATATGGTTGATATACTCTTTCCCTTCATAGTTTTCGTACAACTGAATCTTAGCATTGTCATCCAGGACCCTCGCAATCGTGTAAGAGGCTTTCAATTTGTCAAAGAAGTAGAAATGATATGTTTCTACAGGCTGGAATCCATCATTTTCTAATACCGTTTGAAAGGTATCCTTGTTAGTAAGTACAATATACTTTTCCATAAATAAATCCGCTCCTTTATTCTTGGTTCTTCAAATTGTATTTTGTATACCATCATCTGTTGATTTTAGTGTAAAGGAAGAAAGGGATTAAATCAATAAAGTTTTCTGAATTTTTATTTATTAGGAAATTCTTTTATTTTAAAAATCTATTTATATCAATAAAAAACGGAACGATCACATACTTTTTTGTGAGAAAATCTCATGAAAGGGTTTACATTTTTTATATTTCATAGGTATACTTAAGAAAATTCTAAAAATTGTGATAAATATCACAGTGAAGGGGTGTTTGTATGCCAAATGTCAAATTGTTTGTAGAAGGAGATATGATCGAACAGGAAGTGAAAGATGGTGCTAATCTGGTTGTGCTGGCTGGAATAAAGCAATTTCCGAAACTTAAATATGGATGTGGGATGGGGAAATGTACAAAGTGTACATGTAAGGTACTGGATGGTATCGAAACGCTGGATCCACCGAATTGGAAAGAGAATAAGATGCTGGGAGATCTTGTCGATGAAAACTACCGGCTCACATGTCAGTTATCGATCAAAGGAGATATCGAGTTGACCCAGGATGGAATTGATGTTAAAAAAAGGCGTGCTGCTGCAGAATCACAGGGATAATTTTTTTTGGCGTTTTATCCGGTATACAAAATACCGTAAAAGTGTAAGGGGTGTGTAGAATGACTTCATATCAGTTAACCAATATGACCTGGGAGGAAGTACAGGATGCATTAAAAACAGTCAAAATGGCCGTCATACCGGTCGGTGCCCATGAACAACACGGACCGCATATGATTGAGAGCTGCGATACAGTACTTGCAACAGAGATGGCGAAGAAGGTTGCTGAACGAATGCACCCACATTTATTGGTTACTCCGACGATCAATATGGGTGTATCACCTCACCATCTAAACTTCCCGGGTACCATTTCATTAAAGCCGGATACATTAATTGCGATTTTAAGAGATATGGTCCGGTCATTAAAGCATCACGGAATCAACAAGTTTCTATTCCTTAACGCCCATGGAGGAAATCAATCGACTTTAAGTGTGGCAAGTGGTGTTTTATCAGAGGAAGAAGCGGTTGACATCTTTTATGCGAAAACGACCGCGTCAGCAAAAAAATCTCTCAAACAATTCATTCATTCCCCGATCTTCGGTCATAGCTGTGAACGTGAAGTATCGGAAGCTCTATATCTGGCACCGTATCTGGTCAGACCGGATAAATTGACGTCGGGAGACTTCTGTGAAGGGGGGAGATATAAACTACTAAGACCAGGAAAAGCCATTCAAGGATATTACCGCTACGAAGAAATGACGAAAAATGGCTGTATAGGGGATGCCACCAAGGCGTCGAGAGAGATTGGAGAACAAATTGTCACAGAAGCAACTGAGAATCTAGCAGAAGGGTTGAGAGAGATATTGGGTCTTGGAGTTGAAGTGCTGAAATCATAAGCAACAAAAAAGTGGAAGGGTGAATGCTTTGGAATTAACTGCTGCTCATTGGTTATATGCATTCGTTACTGTACTTGTCATTGTTACGATGTTGTTTCGCAAGGGGGTTGTGCTACCAACCATAGTCGGGACCTTTTTAGTTGCGTGGCTATATAAAGGATCCCTGGTTGGTGGCTTCATGGCGGTCTTTAACGCCAATCTGGTTGCGGCAAAGGAATTATTCAGCATCTTTTTGATTATTACCCTGATGGTCGCTTTATTAAACTCTCTGAAAGATATTGGAGCGGACCAGAGGATGATTGTTCCAATCCAGAAGGTCATGATCAATGGCCATATTGCGTACTTTGTATTAATGGTTGTCACCTATGTTATTTCATTGTTCTTCTGGCCGACACCGGCTGTACCACTCATTTGTGCTCTGCTTGTTCCTGCTGCCATGCGTGCCGGTCTGCCGGCGATGGGGGCCGCTATGATCGTGGCCATTGCCGGACAGGGGATGGCGTTATCGTCGGACTATATCATGCAGGTCGCTCCGATGCTGACGGCCACTTCCGGAGGGATGGAAACGGTGCAAGTTGCCGATAAAGCAATGATCTTATCGGTCATTACGGGGGTGACAGCCGTCGGGGTTGCTTATGCGATGATGTATAAGTCCATCGCAAAGCCCAATAGCGAAGAAGCGGAAAATGCGGTCAACTTATTAAATGCCATGACTGCTGATAAGAGAGGAGTAGAGGCTGAAGTATCTGCAGCGTCTGAGCTAGAAGTATACACAAGTAGAAAAGAAATTTGGGGGAAAGTGTTTGCTGTTCTCGTTCCACTGTCCATGCTTGCCGTCATGATTTTTATGTTTTCTACCAAGTTTAGTGACGCTGAGTCGGGGAGATTTGCAGGCGGGGACGGTGCTGCCTTTATAGGTGGAGTCGCAGCCGTACTGTTGATTTTGGCTTCCGTTGCTTTCCGCAGGATCCATGCATTGGATAAAATCGGTGACCACATTACAGACGGATTTGTTTTCGCGTTTCGTGCCATGGGTCCTGTTATCCCAATTGCCGGTTTCTTTTTCCTGGGCAGCTCGGATTTTACCGGATCTATTCTCTCGCTTGGGGAAGAAGCAGCCAAGCCAGCCTTCCTATTTGATCTGGTTCAGTCTGCACAGGCGTCCATTCCTGAAAACGCTTTCTTTAGCGCGTTTGGTATTCTTTTGGTTGGTATCATCACTGGCTTGGATGGTTCAGGCTTCTCAGGACTTCCTTTAGTGGGAGCATTATCCGGTGCCATGTCGAATACGGCAGGGGTTGATCCTGGAACGCTTGCAGCAATCGGGCAGATGGGATCTATATGGACAGGCGGTGGAACACTTATCGCTTGGTCATCTCTTGTGGCAGTTGCAGGTTTTTGCGGCGTTTCAGTACTGGAGCTAGCCAGAAAAAATTTCATCCCCGTCATGACCGGGTTGGTGGTGGCCACTCTTGCAGCCATATTATTTATGTAGCCAAGCATAAAAATTATAATTTTTAAAAAAATCAGAAAAGTATATTTACAAAATAAGATTCATAGGTTAGTATAAAGTCAATGGTATACCAAAAGAACAAGCTAAAGTAGCTGTTTTCACGAACTGTATCTCTTTAGATGCTGGTACTTCAATCGAAAGGAAGATATAGTTGTTTTTTCAACATTATTTGGTATACAAAATACCCAATACAATGTGCAGGTAAGCTGCAGCATACTTTTAGGAGGAGAAGGATCATGACAAAACTATTATCTAAAGATGAATTCCGTAAAGAGCTGGAAGAAGCAATCAAGGGAAATCATAGTCAAAAGGCTCCTTTTACAGTCGCTTGGGCAGAAGGGAAGCTAGAGAGAAAGCACTTTGCGAAATGGGCAGAAAACCATTATCACTATGTAGGGCCTTTTGCGAACTATCTCTCTTACATTTATCACAACACACCTGATCATCCTAAATTCGAAGACGCGAAAGATTTCACACTTCAAAATATGTATGAAGAGGAAATTGCCGCAGATCGCCATACCGACCTACTGATTCGTTTTGCTGAAGCGTGCGGGACGACCGGTGATAGAATAAGAGATCCAAAGAATATGGCTGCAACCACGCTTGGATTGCAAAGCTGGTGCTATTCAGTGGCGGCACGTGAAAACTTCGTAGTAGCTACGGCAGCATTAGTAGTAGGGCTGGAATCACAGGTACCTGATATTTACCGAAAACAAACGCCGGTCCTTCGTGAAAAGTATGGATTCACTGATGAAGAAATTGAATTCTTCGACCTTCACATCGTATCGGATGAAATCCATGGAGAGCGTGGATACAAAATCGTCCTTGAGCATGCTGATACGCCGGAGCTTCAGCAGGAATGTTTGGAAATTGTCCGTGTAGGAGCGAAAATGCGCCGGATGTATATGGACGGATTATGGAAAGAATATCTTGAAAAAGATCTAGGTGCTCTTGTGGAGGCTTAAGATACTTAGAACATATTAACAAATTAATAAGTGGCAGTTTCCTTGTATGGGAACTGCCATTTGTTCATCATATCCCTAGAAAAGAATAGGAAAGGATGTTTCGAGTGCTAGTAGCAAAAGCCGAATTATACAAAAACTACATTAATGGTATATGGGAGGATTCCTCCAGTGAACAAACATTTACCAGTCTTAATCCAGCCAATAAAGAAGAAGTGATCGGTGTTTTCCAGGCATCTACAATAGAGGATGTAAAAAGAGCCATTGAATCTGCGGATGCCGCTTTCCCTTCCTGGTCTGAAACGGCGCCTTCCAAGAGGGCAGCCATCCTGAACAGGGCAGCTCAATACTTAATTGATCATGTAGATCAATTTGCAAAAGAATTAACACTTGAAGAAGGTAAACCGATCGGGGCTGCCCGTGGAGAAGTACTCAGATCGGCTGAGACATTGAAGTATTATGCGGTTGAGGGGCAAAGCCATAGTGGTGAGACCTTCCCTCAGGATGATCCCAGCATGGATGTAACATCGAAGCTTGAACCGCTCGGTGTAATCACCGTCATCACTCCTTGGAATTTTCCATTATCAATCCCTGCCCGTAAAATTGCACCTGCATTGATTACGGGAAATACGGTTGTGTTCAAACCGTCTTCGGAAACACCATTGGTTGCTTATCGATTAGTGGAAGCTTTGGTTCATGCCGGGCTTCCTGATGGAGTACTCAATTTCGTTACGGGGAACTCCCGTGAAATAGGTGACAGCCTGGTCGACCATCCAGCGGTGAAGGCTGTGACGTTTACAGGATCTACCGGCGCAGGGGAAAGAATTCACCGCAATGTGTCGTTTGATACGAGAACCCAGATGGAGCTTGGCGGTAAAAACCCATTGATCGTGATGGAAGATGCCGATATTGACCTGGCAGCTACATTGACAGTGAATGGAGGCTATAATCTCAGCGGCCAGGCGTGTACGGGAACCAGTCGAGTGATTGTCATGAAAGAAGTCAAAGAAAGGTTCTTTGATGCTCTTGTGGAAAAAACGAAAAACCTCAAAATCGGTAATGGATTTGAAGAAGGTGTCACCGTTTGTCCGTTGGCAAGTGAGAAGCAGTTAACGAATGTATTGAAGTATATTGAAATCGGTAAAGAAGAGGGTGCCTCATTGCTATACGGTGGAGAGCATGTAACGGAAGGGGAGTATGGAAACGGCTATTACGTACGTCCGGCCATTTTTACAGAAGTTGATCCTTCCATGAGGATTGCGAAGGAAGAAATCTTCGGCCCTGTCATCGCGGTAATCGAAGCAGCGGATTATGAAGAAGCAATTAAAGTGGCCAATGATGTTGAATATGGGCTTTCTGCTTCGATTGTAACCAATAATTTAAAAACGGCCCAACAGTTTACGAAGGATATTAAGGCAGGCACCGTGAAAGTGAATCGAACAACAACCGGCAATCTGATGAATGCGCCATTTGGCGGCATCAAGAAATCAAGTACATCCACCTTCCGTGAATCAGGAAGAGCAGGTCTAGAATTCTTCACTCAAATCAAGACTGTATATATAGGATACTAAAATTCTCTGGGGGTAACGATGATATGAAAACTGTTCTAAGAATTGAACTCGAAGAAGCGAAAGTAATCATAGAAGAAGCCAAAAGAAAATCAGCGGAAATCAACGTGCTTGAAACCATCGCAGTTGTCGATGACGGCGGGCATGTGATTGCTCTTGAGCGTATGAACGGGGCCCGTATCACCGGTCCTGACATTGCGATTGCCAAAGCGTTTACGGCAGCCGGCCATAAGCGTTCGACTCATTTATTTAACAAGGAACCGAACGGACCTGTCCTGCCTGGAAATGAAGCATTTGGCATTCAACAGATGCTTCCTGGGAAATTCGCTGTATTTGTTGGGGGATTCCCGATCGTAGTGAATGGGGAAGTAGTTGGGGGTATCGGGGTCAGCGGAGGTAATGGTGAACAGGATACGGCTGTAGGCACAGCAGCGTTGAAAGCATTGCAGTCTCACTTAAAGGGTTATGACGTCGTAACAGATGCAGATATTAAGAAGTAATTCTTTGCAGCCAAGGTCCTGACGATAAAATAGTGAAAGAAGGAGTAGGCATGAAATCAAATTTGGACCTTGCGGTTGGTTTTGCCAGAACAGGAGTGACCGGATATGGAGGAGGGCCCTCCACCATACCACTGATTGAATATGAAGCAGTGAAGAAATACGAATGGATGACAGAGGACGAATTCGGCCAAACCTTGGCTCTGGCCAATACTCTGCCAGGGCCGATCGCGACAAAGATGGCTGCGTATATAGGATATAAAGTAAATGGCAGTCTGGGGGCTGTCGTAGCGATCCTTGCTCATATTCTGCCGTCTCTGTTCGGGATGGTGTTTATGCTTGGGCTACTATACAAGTACAGGACTTCTCCGATTGTAGGAGGAATGGTTCAGGGGGTAACGCCAATCATCGGGATCATGCTTCTTGAGATGGCGTACAAGTTTGCAGACAAGGCACGTAAAGGACTCGGACTGCCGATAGCATTTGGACTTGGCGGCGTCTCTCTTGTACTGATCCAGTTTCTTAATCTGCATCCGGGAATCATGATCGGGGCTTGTCTATTGGGGGCGTTTATCGTCGCTGTATATAAGAATAGAACGAAAAATGTATCCGAGGACATGTATGAGCAAAGAAAGGAAAAAAGCGTATGATTTATTGGGATATCTTCTGGGCATTTTTCATTTCGAACCTTCTTGGATATGGAGGAGGACCTTCAACGATTCCTTTAATTCAAAATGAAGTGGTCAACCGCTATGATTGGATGACCCTCAACGAGTTTGGGGATCTGTTTGCAATCGCAAATGTTCTTCCCGGACCGATTGCGACAAAGATGGCAGGGTTTATCGGCTACGAAATGGGCGGCGTATTAGGGATGGTGATTGCTCTAGCAGCAACCATCCTGCCATCAGCGATCGCCGTCATCATCCTTTTCAAATTCGTGAACTTATTTAAGGATTCCCCGCAGGTAAAGCTAATGACACTATCCGTACAGCCCGTCATTGCCATTTTACTTGGGGTACTGGCGTATCAATTCTTCCTATCTGCTTTTGAAAAAAGCGGAGTATTGCATCTTGTAATCCTTACTGCCGCAGGTTTCTTGGTTATGAAGAAGCTGAAAATCCACCCGGCAATCGTGATTGTATGTGCATTATTTTATGGAGGAATCTTTTTATCGAATTAATTGGAAGGGCGATCAAGTTCTGCTTGATCGTTTTTGCTTTTCACCAATTCTACGCTAAAATATCTTAATAATATAAAAATGACAGAGTCTTTGATAATATAGAGAGACAAGTGATTTTATATCGAAGAAGGGGATAATGAAATGAAGTGGGAAGAAGAGGAATTACTTTCAATCCGTGAGCGTGCATATATTTATTTAAAAGACCTGATTCTGGGCGGAGAATACAAGCCTGGAGACCGTCTGATCGAGAGAGAAGTAGCAAGTAAATTAAATATCAGCCGGACCCCCATTCGTGAAGCACTGTTCCGGCTTGAATCTCAAGGCTTCGTCAAGACAGTCCCAAGAAAAGGCGTCATAGTTTCCAATATATCGGAAGAAGAAGTCATTGAAGTGTTTACAATTCTTTCTTCCCTGGAGGTATTGGCGGCAAAGCTTGCCGCACAGAAAATGGATGACGACATACAACAAGAATTCAATGATAAGGTTGAAAAGCTGGAAGCCTTGGAGAAAGGTGAGGCAGAAGGAATTGATACTGAACATATCGAGATGAATCTTCTCCTCTATAAAGCCGCCAAAAGCCCGAAGCTTTTCCAAATTCTTTCGGGATTGACCGATTATATTCAGATGTCTGCAAGTATGGGATATGAAACCCCGGGGCGCAGAAAGGAATCCTTAAAAGAACATATTCAAATCATGAAAGCGGTAAGGGATAAGGAAGCGGATATGGCCGAGTTCTTAACAAAGATTCACATCGAAAACTCCAAAAAAGCCTATATCCATTTTATTGAAAAGCAAAAAGAAAAAGTGAAGAAAAAATAAAGAGAGACTGTGTCTGAAGGATGAGACACAGTCTTTTTTGTGGAGTGTTTATGCTGTCCGATGCTGAAATCAAATTCCTATGATGACAGGGGAAGTGAGGTTATTCAGGGCCTTGCAAATGCTCATCGCCACAATGTAACCCGATTTCGGATTATCTGCTGACGGGGTATTCTGGATGGTCAATTCCACCTCGCCAAAGTATCCTTTTGCAATGATTTGGTGCGTATTATGAGTCACTTCCGGGTCTACCAGCACCTGTACTTTCGTTTGATCAAACCCTACACCTGCAATGCTGAGGGCCGCTGAAACATTCGTGCTCTGCGGAAAGAGCTTAGCAGATTCACGAGCCGTACCTTCATAGAGTGTAAACTCTTCACTGATGGTATCTAAATCTACTTTTTCTTCAGCAATCGTCCCTCTCCATGCTGAAGGAGGTTTACGGGTAATGAGCTTTACTTCCTCCAACTCATTAATAGTTGACGCAGCAATTCGATCCAGGCCTCCAATCGCAGCAGAAGGGAGAATCAATTTCCGGCCATGTTTCCTTGCTGCTTCGACGACATCATCATAAAGGTCTCCATCGGAGAACGCACCCACTGATACTGTTATGAAATGACTGCCAGCTGATAGGGCTTTTACTGCATATTGATAGACAGCATCGTGACCAGCACATTCTATGATCACATCTAATCCGGAAGAAAAGAACGTTTCCTCGCTATCTACTACCATGAAACTCTCCGTCTTTAATTCTTCATATTGCTCAGAATTCCTTACTAGAATCGCATGTACCTCCGCCCCTTCTACCTTATCTTTCTTTATATATGAAACAACATCTTTTCCGATCGCACCATACCCGATTAATCCTACTTTTAACATGATAGAATCCTCACTCCCATTCACTTGGAATTTTGTATACCAAAAAGTATAGCAGTAGAGGAACGGTTATTCAAATTTAAATTCAGAAAAATTAGAAATAACAAAAATATATTGTCAGAAAATTTCGTTTGTGGTATATTGTATACCAAGAAGGATCAAGGGAGGAATACTCGATGCCTAAAATCAATTATTCTACTAGCGGAAAAGTGCTGGATGTACCTGAAAACTCAAATATATTACGGATGTCTTTACGATACGATGGCGATCTTCCTAACAAATGCGGAGGGGGGATTTGCGGAAGCTGCCTTTGCAAGATCGAGGAGGGAGCGGAGAACCTGGACAATGTGAAGGTTCAGGAACGGAGAAAGCTTGGAGAAGAGTGGCTTGAGAAAGGGTATCGATTAGGGTGCCAAACATTTGTCACCGATGGGGATGTCACTCTTTCATGGGATGAAGAAACCACAAAAGTCGTGAAGAAAAGAAAGCCGGACAAAATCCAAAAGCAAGTAGTCAATAAATAAGAACAACACATTAAATGGAAGAGGTGTAGCGAATGTGGACATGTAAAAAACATGTAACGGAAGCAATTGAGCTATTGGATGTCCCTCATATCCGCAAGGCTCCGGAGGGTGTGAAATGTTCCTTTTGCAATAAACAAGCAAGCCTCAATGTGTTCTATTCTCATCAACCCAGTACATTCAAAACTAAAAGGGAAACGTTCTTGCAAACATCATAATCTGCTGCTTCTTGAATCAATGGCGGTAGCCAGGAAGGAAGATCGATGTGGAGAAACAATTGCTTAAGATTGAAGACAGGTTGGAAGAGATGGGACTCACCCTGCCCGATAAGCCCAAACCATCTGGGCATTACCTGGGTTCTGTCCGAGCAGATCCATTTTTATTCGTCAGCGGGGTAACCTGTAAGTGGAATGGTGATCTCCCTTATAAGGGAAGAGTGGGAGTTGAATTATCCTTAGAGGAAGGATACAAGGCCGCCAAATTGACCACACTCAATCAGCTGGCGATCGTAAAGGATGTATTAGGCTGCTTCAGCCTTATAGAACGCGTCGTAAAAGTCACTGGATATGTCAGTTGTGAAGCAGGTTTTCCAAATGTTCCGAAGGTAATCAATGGTGCATCCGATCTCCTGGTTGAACTGTTCGGAGAGAATGGGAAGCACGCCAGGTGTGCAGTGGGAGTTAGTTCTCTACCAGGTAATGCAGCTGTAGAAACGGATTTGATCCTTTTGTTAAAGAAGTTATAAGTTTTTCCAAACAACGTTGAAGGAAAGGGGTTACTTGCATGGGGGAAGGTCCAGTTTTTGATGTCACAATCATTGGTGGAGGACCGACAGGACTATTCACGGCCTTTTACGCAGGGATGCGGCAGATGAGCGTGAAAATCATTGAAAGTATGCCTCAATTAGGAGGCCAATTGTCGGCTCTGTATCCTGAAAAATATATTTATGATGTAGCAGGGTTTCCTAAAGTGCTTGCAAAGGATTTAGTTGATGGTTTAAAGGAACAAGCTTTTCAGTTCAATCCTTCTGTAGACCTTGGGCAAACGATAGAAAAGGTAGAAAAAATCATTGATGGGTCTTTCTTGTTAACGGCGAATAATGGGGAAGTACATCAGACCAAAACTATCATCGTTACAGCTGGTGCCGGAGCATTTAAGCCACGGATGTTAGGGATTGAGAAAAAGGACGAGGAGTATGAAAATCTCCATTATTATGTCAATGATTTAAAGCGCTTTCAAGGTAGGAAAGTGATGGTATGCGGAGGAGGGGATTCTGCTGTCGATTGGGCGAATATGCTCGAACCGATTGCAAGTGAAGTAACACTCGTTCATAGACGAGATAAGTTCAGGGCCCATGAACACAGTGTTCAGCGATTAATGAATTCGAATGTAAGAATCATGACTCCCTACAATGTGGCTGACCTAAATAGAGAGAGTAATACGATTCGACAAGTTGTCCTTCAACACGCGAAAGAGGAGCGGACTGAACTCGTTGATGTGGATGACGTCCTTGTCAATTACGGCTTCATTTCTTCTCTTGGTCCCATAAAAGAATGGGAGCTTCAAATCGAGAAAAATTCAATTGTCGTTGATTATAAAATGGAGACGAGTATTAAAGGAATCTTTGCCGTTGGGGATATCGCGACCTATCAAGGTAAAATCAAATTGATCGCAACCGGATTTGGTGAGGCACCTGTAGCAGTCAGCCATGCGAAACAATATGTCGATCCCAGTGCACGCGTGCAGCCATTACATAGTACAAGTGTGATGGGGAATGCGGAAAAGAAAGAAACCATCAAAATATAAAGGAGCTTTTAAATGGGTAAATACACGATGATCGATCAGGAAACTTGTATTGCCTGTGGATCCTGCGGAGCATCCTCCCCGGAAGTCTACGATTACGACGAAGAAGGATTGGCCTTTGTCCTGTTAGACAATAACAAAGGCAACACACCGATTCCCGAAGAGTTTATGGAAGATGTTGAAGAAGCATATGAAGATTGTCCGACGGAGTCTATTAAGCTGTCGGATACACCGTTTAATAAAGAATGATGGGACAGGGACAGCACCCTCTTCCAATTTCACGTTCAGGTGAAAGGGAAGATGCTGTTGTCAAAAGCTTCATATATTTGAGGTTGGCTAATAGGTATCAATACTCCCTATTAGCCAACCTCTTTTACTCTATTCAGAAAAAGGAGACTTAACACTCAGTCCACAACCGCTTTTCCATTTAAGAATCGTCCCCGCTCTACCCTTTTCATTTTATGAAGAAGATTATACCTTGAACTTACTACTGACTTCCGCTAACGAAATGCTCGCCTTATTTAAACTGGCAGCCGAGTGTGCGATGGAGTTCAATGCCATCAGTTGTTGTTCCGTTGATGCACTAACCTCTTCGCTGGATGCGGTAGATTGCTTTGCCGGTGCCGAGATACTTTGGATGACCCCCACCACATCATCTTTATGGCTTGTCAGGAATTTCACCTTCTGTGAAATTCCTTGGATTGGTGAAACCATGTTATCAATCATGGATGAAATGGAGTGGAACGCATCTTCAGTTTTTTTGACGACCGGGGTTTGTTCATCGGCATTTTTTCTCGTCGTGTTCATTTCAATGGTGGCCTGATTGGATTGACTTTGAATATCTTGTATGGTCATCCTTACCTGATCCGTTGCCCTGGCTGATTGCTCGGCCAATTTCCTGACTTCCTCAGCTACTACCGCAAATCCTTTCCCGTGTTCCCCGGCTCTGGCCGTATCGATACTTGCATTGAGTACAAGAAGGTTCGTCTGATCGGAGATGGCATTTATGGAATGGATGACGGTATCAATTTCATTTATTTTCATTAATAATCCTTTAAAAAAAATCACCTTCTCAGTGTTTAAAGGTTTTTTTAAAAGGTCAATTTACCTCCCAAGCCAACCCCCATCAACAGCCACCAAATGCCCATGCACATAATTCGAAGCCTCTGAAGCTAAATACACAACGGTCCCTTTAAAATCATCGGGCTCCCCCCATCGATCGGCAGGAATCCGATCAAGAATCTGTTTGTTTCTGATCGGGTCGTCGATTAGGGCGGTATTCATTTCTGTAGCAATATAACCTGGAACGATCGCGTTGACATTGACACCCTTCTTGGCCCATTCATTCGAGAGGGCTTTCGTGAGTTGTGCCACCCCGCCTTTCGCTGCAGCATACGCTGGAACGGTCAATCCTCCTTGGAAAGAGAGAAGGGAAGCGGTGTTGATGATTTTGCCTCCTCCTTGAGCCACCATGTGACGACCGGCCTCCTGACATAATAGCCAGACCACTTTTAAATTGATATTCAGCACGTCATCCCAATCGGATTCAGGGAAATCAACGGAAGGTGAGCGGCGTTGGATGCCGGCGTTGTTTACGAGAATATCAATCTTTCCAAATGTCGAAATCACATTCGGGATAGCGGATTTCACTTCTTTTGGCTTTTCAAGATCGCATGGTATGATGGAGCATTTTCTACCGAGCTGTTCAATTTCTTCCTTCACATCAGTCTGCTCGGGATTCCTTTGAAGTAAGGCAATATCCGCTCCTGCTTCTGCCAGGGCGATTGCCATGGAGCGTCCGATACCCCGTGTTGCTCCTGTAATAGCTGCTACTTTTCCAGTTAGATCGAATAGATTGTTAGTCATATGTATCTCTCCTTTTCTTTTTTTATATTATCATTCTATTAAATTCGGGATAGATGTAACAAATTATGGGAATAGGTACCACTAGAGCCAGTGTGAGATAAAGAATGATATTTTTAGTTAAGACGGTCCAGTTCAACATGCGTATACACCCAGGAGACCTTTCTCTCATCTTACTACAACTGTTAGCGTGTTCCACCCTTGGATTCACTCAAGATTTAAATTCGTGGAATGGTAAGACAGACGGGTAATTGTTCGGATAGGAAATTTGGAAAGGGGTGTGACGATTGAATCTAAACCAAAAGCCGTTGCTCATCATAGCTATCATTCTAGTGGGAGTAGCAACGCTGTATTTTGTATTTAATAGGGTAAACCAAACACCGGAAAGGGTAGTAACGAATATGATCGAGGACCTTAAAGAAAACGAGAAAGTCGAAGGAATCTCAAAGGAAGACCAAAAGAAGCTTCGATACTTTTTTGAATATCCTCGAAAGAAAGACCTAGAGAGTCCGAATACCATTATTAGTGATGACCCGGATAGACCTGAGATTGTGAAAGTGACGTTTGAAATCATCGAGAATAATAAACAAACTGGAATAGAAGCTATATATGAGGGAACTGCTAACATTTACTTAACGAAACAAGGACGTGATTGGGCGGTTGAGGAGGTTGGGGTTAGTGCTTATAGGAGGGAGAGGTAATGGAAGCATGGGGACGGTTCTCGTGCTTCTTTTTTTGTTTGGAAGCAGCAGAACCGTCCCCCTGCTTCTTTCTCTACTTGCGGATATTGTGTATTGGTACCGGCCGACGATGATCTGGGATGAGAGCGGGATGATCACGGGGGCGAGGACGAAATTCAAGGGGGATATGCTGCAGAAAAGCTATCAAGCTTTTACGGATACATATGGTTTTACGAAGCGTCAGGTGAAGGATGCGATTGATTTTCTTGTGGAGCATCATTTGCTTGTGCGTGAGTTCAGGACAATCTCGTCATCCAGTATTATTTTAAGTAATGTGATGTATGTGCAGCCGGTGGCAGAGAATGTAAAACGGGTGTTGGACGAGCGGTGTAATGTCACGGAGCTCGTTTCCATTTGCCTACCAGTTACGTTGGAACGTACCAGCCCGTCCGTTTTAAATGAAGACCAGTTACGTCACGTGGAAGGGGCTCCTAAGGTGGATGGGGGGACGTATACAGAGAGTACTTCAAAGAATCCTTCAGAAAAGAATGAACAACAACAGCGCGCATGCGAGTGTCCGGTTACTTTTTTTAAAGAAAATGAATTTGGCCGGTTGGGGTCTTATATGCAGGGGGAAATCAAATCCTGGTGTGAAAGGCTTTCGGACAGTCTTGTTGTGGAAGCCATGAAGAGAGCGGTTGAGCAGGGTTATGTGAATGCGATCCTTGTGAAGTGGGAGCTGCTGCAGGTGGAGGATGTGGAGGATGCGCGGGAGAAGGAGAATCAGGGTATGGTTGAGAAAATGTTTAACAAACCCTCACGCAGTGCTGGACGGAAACCGATACGGACGGAGCTGCTGCCGGGTTGGTTTACGGAAGAGGGGATTGTGGAAGCACCGGATGAATCGTTTGACGAAGATTTTGAAGTGGAGAAGGCGAAGTTGATGGCGGAGCTTGAAGTGTTTCGGGAGCGTGGGGCGGGTGTCATCATGTGAAATGAATGGAAGCAGGGGGACGGTTCTGTTGCTTCTTTAAGGGATATCTTCGGAAGCAGAAGAACCGTCCCTTTGCTCCACGGGGAGTTAAACAAACGTTTGGTTAGATTGTGGCAGCGTTGAGATAGAAGGGTTTGGAAAGGTAAACGAATGTTTAAGGGAAGCGAGGGGACGCTTCCTTTTCCGGCATTTAAAAGGGGGAGGCTGAAAAACCTTCCCCATGCTTCACTCTAAATCAATCTTAACTTCATCTAATTCAACAGGAATATTGGCACTTAACGAGCCTAGTTCAGCTCTTAAGACGTAATTGTTCAGGCTGAAACCATCTATTTTACTGATATCAAATGTACTTCTGAATCGTAATTCATCCTTTTGGGTGGTTTTGACGGAGTGTTTGATAGGCTCTTCATAGATTTCCTTTTCTGCTTCCTTCACTAAGCTGATATTATTTTGGGCGAAATCTTTAAAGAAGCTAAAGTCTTTGTTCATGGCATCACCGTTATTCCATTGGAAGTCGACGGCAAGGGTTTGATCATCGACTGTAATATTTTCAATCGTAACAGCCAGATTTTGTCTAGCTGCCTTCACTTGGATAGGGGTTGACGCATTCAGTGGAACATATTGATCCGTTTCGTTTAGGGCTACTTTCGGGTGAATCTCCAGATACTTTGTTTTCCCTTGTACCGATTGTGGAAGGATGCTTCTTCCTTTAACCATGTATTGGTCCCCATTTTTCGTCGTTTCCAAGTCAATACCATCCATGGAAAGGTTCATTTCATTTCCTTTGTCATCATAGACTTCCAGGCGCACTTGATCATGTTTTCCTTGAGCCGGAAATGTTGCCGTGTAGTTAATGGCGGTCGATGCTTTCCCAAGGATGATCGAGTCAAAATGAACGTTCACACCTGACAGGTTTTCACTGCTATTTTTATCTAGAGTGAGGGTTTCATAAGGCAGCTGTTTAATTGGGACATCGAACCTCCAGTTTCCTTCTTTCCCGCCAATCGTTTTGAATTCAAGGGGGATGGTGGTGTCTGATGGCAATTCCGATTTTGGATAACTTAGTTGGAGATGACCGATATAGCCATCATCTGTCTTTTCCATATGAACGAGTTCTTTACTATCTGAAATTCCTTGATCTCCATCAAAAATCTCATAAAACCCAGCGACCTCACCAGTTTTTTCCTCTGTATTCATCTTCCCATTTGCTTTAAACGTAACTCCTACAACCGCTCCGTCATAATAGGCGTTGGTAATCGAGACATCGATCCCTTTACTGCTGGCGGTTTGATTGAGTTCCGATATCAGTTCTTTTGATTGCAAGCTCCTTCCAACGGAATCGTTGAAGGTTTCATAGACCTTCCCGAGTAAAGGGACATCCGCCATAACATGGGACAGAGAAGGAGAAAGGAAGCTGGAAGAAACGAGAAGGGATGCAGCTGCTACGGACGACCATATAGCGGTTTTCTTTTTCGTTTTATGTGGTTCGGACTCAGCCCGGTTCATGCCGTTCTGGATGGATTTTAAAACATCCTCCTGGGGCACTTCAATCTTTTCATATGCTTCTTGAAATGAGTTTTTCTCCATTGTGGTTCATTCCTCCTAACAATTTTTTCAATCTTTCTTTCCCTCTGCTCAGATAGGTTTTCACCGAATTTTCTGGTATGTTCATGATTTTGGCCACTTCAGTTATTGGGAGATCCTGAAAGTAGAAAAGAATAATCGCGTCTTTATGTTTTTCATTTAGCTGGTTGACGGCATCTATTAGGTCCAGACTCTCGATTTCTTGTTCCGCTCGATCAACGGTTCTCTCTTTTACAATGTCTAGAGGAATTTCTTTCTTCTTTTTATTTAATACCTCATAAGAACAATGGATCAGGATCCTCGTTAGCCAGGTTAAGAAGTATTTCTCATTTTTCAAATTGCCGATTGACTTAAACGCTTTGTAAGATGCCTCCTGAACCACATCCAGGGCGTCTTCACGATTTCTGACATACAAGAACGCCGTGCGGTACAACTGATCACTATGCAATATAAGAAGCTCCTGAAGGCACTTTTTATTTCCCTTTATGGCCTTCCTGATAAGACTAAGTTCATTCACTGTTTGCCTCCTTTTTGATTATTAGAGTGGGGATGGGATGAATAAGTTTCAAGTTTTTTTGTTTTGGGAGCGTGGGGGGAGCGTGGGGACGGTTCTCTTGCTTCCTTTTGGGGCATTTGGGAGAAGGAGTAGGAGGAATACATCGCTATCGCGATGGTTGGAATATTTCTACCGACTATAATAGGAATTTGATGACATTGTTAGCGTATGAAAGAGTAGGTTTATTCTATGGATTGTTTTGGTTGGCGATTAAACAATACCACAAAAAGGGAAGCGGAAGAACCGTCCCCTTGCTTCTTAAACAGTTACAATATATTACATAATAGGATATAATTTTAAGATATCATATATACAGAAAAGAGAATCTTTTATGAATTGGAAAAAAGGGATTAGAGAAGGAATTAATCGTTGGATCGGGTTAAGTTCAAATGAAGAGAAGTTTATAGGGATACAGAGGGAATTGACTGGAATTTCAGCGGATATCGACGATGAATTGATAGTTATGATTGCTGGTGAATTCAAGTCGGGTAAGACGACGTTTATTAATGCCCTATTAGGTGAAGAGGTATTGTCCTCAAGTGTTACACCTGAAACGGCTATGGTGACAAAGCTTAAGTATGGAGAAGAGAAGAAGGTTGTTGGCCACTTCGTTGATGGTTCTACAAAGGAATATGATCCTTCCTGGCTGGAGGAACTCACGGCTGAAAGAGAGGGGAAGAGCAAGTTTATTCGTACCCAATTGGCTTTCGTGGAATACTACTTGCCTTTTCCCATACTCCAAACCTTCACGATTGTGGATAGTCCGGGATTAACTTCCTTACATAAAGATCATACCAGGGCAACGGAACAGTTCTTAAAGCGGGCAGATGTCGCCATTTGGTTATTCCACTCAATGAATGTCGGTACGTCGACTGAGCTTGATTGGCTGAAGAAGCTGCAAGAGTATGACATTAAACCGATTGCGCTCGTCAATCATATTGATCAATTGGATGATGACGAGGATGAGTTGGAGAGTTTCTTGGATTTCAACTATAGACGATTATATCCATTGGTCGATGAGTTGATAGGAGTATCTGCCAAAGAGGCGCTGACAGGTAAACTGGAGAATGATCCAGAACTGTTGGAGTGGAGCAATTGGGGGAAGGTGGAGGAACTGTTCCAAAACCTGAAGGGACACTCTGATCAAAAGGCAGAACGGGTGTTTCAGAGATTGAAAGAGCCTCTTGCTATGCTGGATCAAGTGTTGTTAGAAGAAAAGGCCACTTTTTTCTTGCAGAAGAATTTTGTTAAAATCAAGGAATTTCACTCCTACTTATACCCATCGCTTATGAAAGAAAAGGAACAAATACAGAACGAGCAAGAGAAAACAGATCGACTGAGGGAAAGCTGGTTAAGTATATTAAAAACCGCTCAGAATAGTACTACACCGGAAAAATATAAAGATTCTATCTTATCGAATCTTACAGACTCCTCTAAACGAAAGAACCTTGAGAAGAATTGGGGAGATCAAGTAGTTCCGAAGCTACATACTTATCAATCAAGCATTTCAGCACATCAAAAAGAATATGAGAGTTTAGTAGAAGAGAGAAAAGTGCTGGAGGATGACTGGTCAAAGCTCTATACATCCCGATATTTTAATGTGGGTAAAATTGAAAAGTACGCTGCCAGACAGGATCAATTCAATCGTCGGATAGAGAAATTCACTAGTAGAACGAAACAAATGAAACAGGAAAGACGTGAACTGGACAAAGCCCTTTCCTCCCTTGATAAAAAGATTGAATCCGTCATCCAAGCTGATATCGATACAGCCGTGAACAAGGTGAGTAAGCGGATGTCAGATTGGAATGAGCGGGTAGATGAAATAAAGATTTCCTATCAAGAGGTTACGTTAGATAGAACTAATCAACTCGTTAATTTCTTTGCATGGATAAGGTCCTTCATAGATGAGGTGAAACCTTTTATGAGTACTGAGGAAGATCCCATCACTTCCATGCCTTCTTATAACCAGAGCCAACGGTTGCTTGAAGATATAGAAGACTTTCATGATGACTTTCCGTATCATGAATTCAGGAATACTTATGCTTCCTTTCAATCCCTTCCGCATCTAAAACGAGAGGTGTCCAGCCCCTTGACTGTACCCGGATGGTTGAGTGGATTTCTTCCACCCCTTCATATGTATTCCGTGCCTTCTCTTAAACACGATCCCGATGGAGTCATGAGAGCTATTAGAGAGAGATGGAATAAGTGGATTGGGCGTATGGTCGGCCTTGCCGTTGTTGCCTTTATTGCATTTACTGTTTTCCATCAATCTGTACCTACTTCGAGTGATGAGTTATGGGATGAAGATTCTTCTTATATGGAAGATGATGATCAGTCTTTGGCAGCAGAGCAGGTATCCGACGAGGTTGAGGACAGTGGAGGTCTTGAAGAGTTATTTGATCGGGAGGACGTTCAAGAGTTGCTAACCCTTCTTCATAATGAAATGGAAAGTCCCTCTGGTTCTCTGGATACCTTGTACAGTGACTTTTTCACGGATGAGGGATGGGAGGAATTTCTTCCCTTTCAAGATGTCCTAATTGATAGTGTTCTGGAAGAGATAACGGGTGAAGACGTGGAGTATTCATCAGACGCTATTTATGTTACAACGACCGAGCGCTATTCCTGGCAGGAAGCGGAGAGGAGTTTCAGCGTTCGATACTCTCTGATACAAGATGAGTATGATTCAGATCAACTCAAGGTAAGCGGCATTACCTATTCCCTGAAGGATGAATCGTTCAATGAATTCGCAGTGGATCAAGAATCCATTTATGCATTCATGGATGATTATCGAAGCGAGTACATGAAGGCGTTGAATGCTGAAGACTTTTCATATGTTGAACCGTATTTTTCACAGGGTACCGTTGAATATCAGGAAATGCAGGAATATTTCCTGTCTCTTGAAGGAAAGGGATATGTCTTTGAACCTGGGGAAAACCAAGTAACTGATATCATGTATGAGGATAAGAATCAGTATACTGTAAATTGCTTTGAGACGTTTACATTCGTAAATGATAAAGGTGTCAAAACCTATTTTGAAAGAAAAAAAGAGTATAAGTTAAAGGCTGTGGCTGACAATGATTTTGTCATAGATGATATTATCATTCAGGATACACAAAAGGAAATCGTGGAGGACGAAGAAGAGGAAGCTTCATCAGATGATACGGAGTCAGAATCAGACTCTTACGTTCATGCCACACGAGAAGAAGTAACGGAAATGCTCATTAATTATTATCGTGAATATGAGGAAGCGTTCAATAGTAAAGGCTTTTCATATGTCGAACATTACTATGAGCCGAATTCTGACCGGTATATGGAAGAGGAGGCCTATCTGTCAAAGGCGATAGCGAAGAATATCAGCATGAGAAACCTAGACTTTGAAGTGAAGTCGATGGACATAGTAGACAATGATACATTCCTGGCGACGGTCCATCTCGAGGACGAGTATCACTATCAGGATAAGCCCGGGGAGAAGAAGAACGTGAGAATTGAATTCCTCATTGATGTGACAGGGGAAGGAAGTATCCAAATAGCGGATATGCCATATTTCAATATTATGAAAACTACGCCTCTATAAGAAAGGATCAAACCATGACATTTTCGTTAAACACCTACAAGACGACCCAGACCCACTTATTGGATCAAGTGAATGATTTTCAAAAACTATTGAATGAAATGAAATTAGACATAGAGCTTCGCAAATTAAAGGATATTAAGAGGAATATGTTGGAAGAAAGGTTTCAGGTCGTTGTGGTAGGCGAGTTCTCCAGGGGGAAATCAACGTTCATTAATGCACTCCTGGGTAAGAAGATCCTCCCTTCTTCAGCCAAACCGACTACTACCATCTTAAACAAGATTGTATATGGTTCTGAACCCGGGATTACATTACACTTTCATCATTCCAAAGAACCACAAAGGAAGGTGACAGAAGAAGTATTTGCTAAGCTTGTCGCTCCTAAAGAACCGATTCCGGGGGATACAGAAACCGAAAGAGAATACGAGAAACAAGTCCAATTCCTCCAGAAGATTAAATATGCAGAAATTGCCCATCCATTGCCTTTTTCCGAAAATGGGGTAGAAATCATCGACACGCCAGGAACAAATGATTTGGACCCGGCGCGTGAAGAAATCACAAATAATATCATACCTAAATCAGATGCAGCTATCTTGATTCTATCTGCCTTGAAAATTTTATCTGAATCAGAGCTCAGTTTCTTGCGTGACAGGCTGCTGGCCAATGATATCCAGAAAATCTTCGTGGTGGTGAATTTCAAGGATCAGCTTGAGAGCAAAGAAGATGAACGCAAAGTAATGGATTTCGCTTATCGGCATCTGAAGGAAGTTCTACAGCAGCCGAAAATATATATGGTAGCTGCCAAGCAGGCTTTAAATGCCAGGAGAGAACAGAATGGGGAAAAACTTGAGACGAAAAGGGGACGCCGGATTCCCGTGTGGAATCTTGAAGATACGGGGTTCATCGATCTCGAAAACAGTCTTGCGGATTTCCTTCAATATGAAAGAGGGGCCGTTAAATTACAAAAGCCTGTTCAGCAGATGACCAAGTTGATTAAAGAGATTAAAGACAAACATATATCACTTGAACGAAATGCCTTGGGAACAAAAAAAGTCGGCCTTAAAGAAAAAGTGGAAAAGTTTAGACCTAAGTTGGCAAAAGTCCAAGAGGTCGGGAATGAAGCCCAGAAAAAACTATACATGGAACTGAAAAAGGAAGAGCAGAACCTTGTCCACTGGTATCAAAAGGAAACCGAGAGGATCTATTCGAAAGGTCTGGAAACTTTCGAAGAATACCGTTACTTAAGCGTAAATGAGATCAGCAGAAAAGTTGAGAATACGATTGCCCCATTGGAAAGAGCCCTTCATGTTAAAAAGAAAAATAAAATGACAGATACAGCAAAAGCATGTATTCACCATCTGTCAAAAGAGCTGAATCAGGAATGGGGTAAATTGGAAGGTGAATTACTCAACTTAGGAAGTGGGACAAATGAAGACTCCCTCCTTCCGGTTCTCGTGGAGAGCAGCGAAAAAGAATCGTACAGTCTTTTTGATGAGATTTTTGAAGAATTGGACGAAGCTTGGAGTAAGAGTGATAGTTTGTTAGGGAAAGTAGCCATCGGGGCAGGGTTTGTCGTTACTGCCGTGGCCGGGGGATTGGCGTTCCTCTTCAAAGCGGGATGGTCCTGGCTCACAGGTGAGAATGAAAAAACGAGGTTTAAACGAAATTTGATTGAACAGTTTGAGGCATCCAAAAAGAAAAAGATGACGGCCTTCAAAAAAGAGTGGAGCAATATGAGTGAGGGGATTCGCAGTCAATACAAGGAGATCGTCGGTCAAAATATTCAACAAATGAATCATCAGCTGAATCAGTTGATCAAAACGACTCAATTAGAAGAAAAAGATATTCACAAGATGATCGATATCCTTAATCACCGAGAGTCAAGATTAACACAGATTGAAAAAGAACTCCCACGTCTTTTACAACCATTACAGACCAAAACAATGGAAAGAGCTGGCGCACTATGAGAAATGACCTGGAAGATTTAAAAAAAGTCGTGGACCAAACGACCATGAAGCTAACATCCGTATTACCGAATAGTTCACAGGTAAAGCCTTTAAAAGAATTGGAAGAAGATATGATACAAGATTACTATACCATCATGGTGGTTGGTGAATTTAAACATGGGAAATCAACTTTCGTCAATGCCTTATTGGGGCAGGACATCATGCCGAGAGATGTGACACCTACTACTGCAACGATTAACGCGGTTTTTCATGGAAGCGGACATGACATGCATATTGTGAAACAAAATGGAGAAGTGGAGAAACAAAAAGTTTCTATTGAAGAATTAAACAAATATACGGCGTCCTCAGACTTTCATCCGGAGGAAGTAAAATATATCAAATTATTTTTGGATGTACCATTATTAAAGGAACGGATCATATTAATTGATACTCCAGGTGTAAATGATTTAAGTGAACAACGGGCAGAAGTGACCCATCAGTTCCTGCCTCGTGCAGATGTGATCATCTTTATGTCTTCACTGACAGCGGCCATAAAAAAATCAGAGCAGGAATTCATTGAAAATAGAATAAAGAAAATTGGATTTGACCGGACCATCTTTGTGATGAATTTCTTGGATCAAATCGATGAAGATGAACTGGATGACGTAATTGAATTCTCAGAAAGACGGATTCAAGGTCTTACAGGTGTAAGCAGTCATAAAGTGTTTCCGGTATCAGCGAAAGAAGCACTCCAAGGTAAATTGACCAACGATCATGAGCTTATACAAGATTCAGGGATAGAAGAGATTGAAGCTGAAATCAAGAAGAGGATCGAATCAAGCTCGAGAAAACAAGAGAAGATAAAACGACTTCAGGCAAGGATTGCTGACATACATGAGGTAATCCTTCGCGAAATCGAAACAGTGGAAGAACTTGCAGAGAGTTCCCTGGAAGAATTGAGGGAACAGCTGCTAAAAGTGGAGGACTGGTTCGGGAACCGCTCGAAGTGGGAGGAACAATTACAACATTACCTTTATGAAAGAGAAGAAGAAATAAATTTTTTGGTCGGGAAATCCTTTCAATACTTTGGAGACAAAGTGAAAGAAGATATCGAACATAAGATCAATCTTTTTCAAGGAGCGGATGTAAAGTTCCTTGTAGAAAGCCAAATCCCTCACACGATACGTTCTCATTTCAATCAATGGATTGACCAATACAGTGACCACATTCACCAACTATTCGTGAAGCTGGAGAAAGAAGTTTCAGAAGGACTGTCCCGTTCGTTTCAGCAGGCGGTAAAGGTGCAGGCATACAGAGGAGAAAGTCTGCGCTTTAAAGGGGATATACCCATTCTGAATGCCAGCAGCGGGAATGCCAATGTGAAAGCGGGTGTGTTGGTGGGCGGGGTCGGTTCCCTTGCACTATTGCTAGGAGGACCGTTCTTCCTTCCTGTAGTGGGAATGGCGGGACTTCCATACATTTCTCAAAAGATTGCCGAAAAGCAATTATCTACTATTAAACCCGACCTTATATATGCGGTCCATAATCAGCTTAACGTATTGCTTGATGATTTTAAAAATCAATTGAACCAGTATATTCGAAAGGGAATCGATGATATTAAAGGAAACGCTCTAGAAGAATTCAGCCGTTTGTTAACGAGCTACCAAATGATACTTAAACAAGAAACAGAGAGAAACCAAACAGAGGCTTCTCACATCCATGCGCATAGTGAAATAGTAAAAGAATTGAAACATTATCTAAAAGAGTTGAGAAAGGAAGAGGCATTATCATGACAGGATGGGAAAACAATACGAATGATCTATCTGCAACATTCGATCAAGATTTTGGTTCAGGCACAGAGTTAATTCATACAGATAACTCATATCATGCAGTGGATCTGGGTTCTGCAGGCTCCTATACGGGGAATGGTCAAGATATTTATCACTACTCAGATCCGTTAAAGTACACACATCAATTTGAATTTAAGCCACTAAATCTTGGTTCAGAAAATGTTCACTTTGTTGAACCTCACTACGTAGATCCTTACATACGGAAAGATGGAACCCTGGTAGAAGGCTATTTCCGTGATGGAGATGGGAATTCCTCCATAGACACCCCACTGGAACAGGGTGGCGGGTATATAAGGAGTAACCCGGATGGGAATCCTTTTAATAATTTGAAATAGGAAGCAGGGGGAAGCAAGGGGACGGTTCCCTTGCTTCCTCTTCTCGTATTTCAAAGAGGAAGCAGAAGAACCGTCCCCCTGCTTCACTTCAACTTAATCTGAATCGAATCCCTTTCCTGGGTATGGATGGTCTTCGGGGGACTTTTTTGTAATGCGGTCCTTTTTACCGAGTTGGTCACATTGTGCAACATATCACCCACATCATGTACGGATTCGATTAATGGGTCGACGGCTTTCATTTTTCCTTTTACATCATCGGAAATTTGGTTGGCTGTATGGATCAGTTCTTCTGCCTCGCCTGTGATGCCATTCACGGCATTCCTCGTATCAGACAGCGTCTTTTCCGTTTCCGCCAGTGTTGTCATTACTTTTCTTAATGTCATAATTAAATAGACGACGAGAATGGTGAATGCGACGGCTGCAATTACAGCACTCCATTCAAGCATGGGGACCAGCTCCTTTCGTATACTTTAAATTTATGGGGTATGAAGGAGGGTTATTCCTTTGGGGAGAAGTTTACATCTTCTCTGAAATGAAACTCTTAAATAGGAGGGAATCTGAATTGAAATCATACATTGTCAAAATCGAATTAGAAGAGTCCGATCCGTTGATATGGAGAAGAGTCATCATGCCAGCGGGAGCGACATATAGGAGGCTTCATGACGTCATTCAGAACGTGACGAATTTCCAAAGCGGTTATCCAAGTGAAGGTTATCACCTCTATAATTCGACCTCACGAAAGATCAAAAGATTGTCACGGACCATGAAGAAGCTTATCTTGAGCATCAGCACTATAAGAAAAACAAGGCCACGTATGAAGAAAGGCTAAAATCGGTGCCACCAGAAATGTTTGAATTCGAAAAGAATGCCCTGGAAAGACTGAAGATCGAAGTGCGGAAACCTACTGGGTTAAAGATCGATGAGTATCTGGAGAAGTATGGAGAGATCCGGTATGCCTATGATTTCGGTGATGGCTGGCAGTTCACCATTAAGCTTGAGGAGATTGTCGACGATTACTACTTTGGTTACCCAACCCTCTTGGATGGAGAAGAGACATCTCCCCCTGAAGATGTAGGCGGGTTGCATGGTTTTTATGAATTTCTTAAAGCCTATCGTGATGAGAGGCACCCGGAACACCAGCAAATGAAAATGTGGGCCAAATCCGTATACTTCAGGGAATATGATCCTGATTGGATCAATAACATACTCAAAGGACTTAACTATAAAAAGACCGAGTGGAATAAAATCAATCATGAAAATTATATGATTATTGAGGATAAGTATCGGAAGAGTTAGGAAACGTGGGGACGGTTCTGTTGCTTCCTACCCCCCTCAAAAAACGGAAGGCCCACCGAATAAAATAAAGGAGAATTTTGCGAAATCCTTAAACAAAAAGGAGAAGTATCAATGACTATCAACGTTAAAAAGTGTCCGGCCTGCGGTAGTAAGGATACTTTGCCGATTCTCTACGGTGAACCAGCCCTTACGTATCCAAATCAGGAAAATGAAAAGTTTAAGCTGGGCGGGTGTTATGCATTAGTGGGTGGCCCTGAATTTTATTGTAAGCATTGTGAAAACCAGTGGAATAGGGAGGAAGCCATTAAAGCGGAATATGACAAGGTTAGTAGGCTGAAAGCTTCAGTGGGAGGATTCTTCGGTAACTCATACATGATTGACATTCAGTTGGATCAATTCCAGCTTTCGTGGAACCAACAGAATGAAGATGGGGAAACGGCGATTCGCAAATCGATAAGAAGGAAAACGGCTGACAATCTAAAAGCGGAGCTTAAGAGGCTGGACTTACTGAACTGGAAAGCGAAGTACGTAGAGCTGGGCGTCCTTGATGGTACCCATTGGAGGGTGGAAATCCACCAGGGGGACCGAAAGATAATAAAACAGGGAGACAACCGGTTCCCAAAAGAATGGACAGAATTTTGCAGGTTGATGAGAAAAATTTCAGGGAAGAGGTTTTCATGATTGGTAGATTGGGAGAAGCAAGGGGACGGTTCTCTTGCTTCTTTTGTATATTCTGGGGAAGCAGAAGAACCGTCCCCCTGCTTCTATTTGAATACCCATTCTCGTTGAATGACAAAACTAATAAGGAATAAAAGGGAATCTACTATAATCTTGATAAATACCTCTCCTGAACTGACCGCTGAATAGATATACTGTACAGCCAGAGCTGAGATCCCCATCTGCACAATACTGAGGGCATAGTATTTGATCATCGTATGGGATGAGTTTGATTGAAATACTACATTTCTATTAATCATAAAATTGATGAATGAAGATAGAACTCTTGCCAGAACCGTTGAAACAATGATGAAGGATTCTGGTAGTGTATCCTTTAGCATCAACGTGAAAAACGTAAATAATAGGATATCCACCCCAAATGATGCAAAGGAAGACACGATGAACTTTAAGAAAACGGAATAGATTTTGATAGAATCCTTGATTGGATTAAAATGAGACGACTTATTCTCTTCTATATAGATCGTTTTAATCTTCACTTCTTCAATCTTAATATTCTTCTTCTTACATTCTAGTAACATGTTCATCTCGTATTCGTAGCGGTCACCTTTTACCTCTAGAAGATCATCCACATACACTGCCGGTATTCCTCTCAAACCCGTTTGTGTATCGGAAACGTTAATTCCACTGGCGAACTTGACCACGACTTTCGTAAGGTTATTTCCAAAACGGCTCCTCAAAGGAATATTTTCTTCTGAGAAATTTCTGGATCCCAATACTAAGCTATTAGGATGGTCTTCTAATTTAGCAGCGACCTTCTTCATATCTTCTACTGTATGCTGACCATCAGAGTCAATGGTAATAAGCCCAAGTGAATCATGATAATGATCTTTAAAATATGCAAAGGCCGTTTTTAAAGCCTGACCTTTCCCTTGATTGACACTATGATATAAGACCACACATTCATCAATGCCCTCCAACTCTCTAAAAATGCCGGCACATTCTTCTTTACTACCATCATTTACAACAATAACTCGTGAAAAATGTGCTGCCATAATGTCATCAACCAACATTTTCAATTTCTCATCAGGGTTATAAGCGGGAATGACGATGACCATATCAACAATGGATTTCATTTTGTTTCCTCCCAGAAAATTCAATCTATCCCACTATATCTAACCCTATAAAAAAACACAAGAAGCAGGGGGAAGCAGGGGGACGGTTCTGTTGCTTCTATATCTTCTTCCGTGGTGTGTCTACGCAAATAGCCTCCTAGAATTCTACTCTATGGAGGTGGTGTATTTTTGGGAATAAGAATAATGGTATACAAATATGAGGAATTCGATGATATAACAGGCACATTAAAAAGTACGTTCTTTCTACGGATTGTTTGGTTTGGCGATTAAACAATACCACAAAAGAACATACTTTTTTTTGCTTTTTTTTTAGGTGGAAGGAATCTTTTAAGCCATCGTGTTAGCGAGTTCGTTGTTCTCTTGCATCTTTTGTATCTTAGGGGGAAGCCGAGGAACCGTCCCCCTGCTTCTTCCCCTGCTTCTTATTTAAACGAGGCATACCCCTCATCCGCCATTACAACGCTGCCGTTGATGGCATCTGCTTCTTCCAATGAGAGAAGATAAACTGCATTGGCCAGTTGCTCTGGCTGGGTGAGTTTATTCCCCATGACTTTTGCTTTCATGGAATCGATGATGCCGTGGTCTTTATAGCCTTGGATGATCGAAGTGTCTACTACTCCGGGTGCGATGCCGACGACACGGATGCCGTATGGAGCCAGTTCCAGCGCCGCTGATTTGGTCATCATGTTGACGGCTCCTTTTGTGGCGTGGTAGGCGAAAGTGTTTGGTGATGCGAGGACCCCGAACACGGAGGTGGTGTTGATGATGACGCCTTTGATGTTCAGTTCTTTCATCTTCTTAGCCGCTGCTATGATGCCGTATGCGACCCCGTGCTGGTTGATATTGATAATCCTGTGGTAAGCATCCATGTCCATATCGAGTACAGGTGTGGGTGACCCGATTCCGGCATTATTGAACATGATATCGATTCTTCCGTATTCTTCGACGGTTTTTTCTACTAAACTGGTTACGTCTTCATGGTTGGACACGTCTGTTTTGATGAAGATGGCTTCGCTGCCCGCGGAACGAATCATTTCGACCGCTTCATTCCCCAATTCTTCATTAAAATCTGCAACGACAACCCGGTCGCCTTTTTTGGCAAACTTCAGAGAAGTTTCCCTTCCAATCCCGCTTGCTCCGCCTGTAATGACCGCTACTTTTTTCGTCATATGTATTTCCTCCTTGTTTTTACATCTGAATTTATTTTAACATTCACATAAATTTATTATAATTTAATAAAACTAACATTTAGTTAAGCATTACTTAAGGAGGGACGGACCTTGAATATTGAACAGTTAGAGCATGTGGCAGAGGTTGCGAGGGCAGGGGCACTTACGAAGGCGGCGGAGCATTTGCATGTGAGCGCGTCAGCCGTGAGTCAGTCCATCAGCAAGCTGGAGCAGGAGCTCGGAGTACAGATCTTTATCCGCAATCGAAAGGGGACGTCGTTGACGGCTGATGGGAAGATGATAATGAAGAAAGTGGACAATGTCCTGGCTGCCATTGGGGAACTGAAGGAAGAAGCGAACCGGTGCACGGATACACTAGGCGGGGAATTGAAGATCGGCATCATCCCCGGTCCCATCAACCTTCTGATCGATGTGGTCTCGGAGTATAGAACCGATTACCCGAACGTCAAAGTGGAGATTCATGAAATGGGGCCGGTAAAGATTGTCGAAGGAGTCGAGAACAACGAGCTGGATATTGGCCTGATTTTAACCTCTGAAACGTTCCATGTTCAACATCATGAACTCGTGGCGGAAGAGCTTATGGAAGGGAAAATGGTCGCGGGTGTTCATGAGCATTCTCCGTTGGCGTCATTTGACCAAATCAACCCGCGACAGCTCATCGGTGAAACACTCGTCCTGTACAACGATGACTACATTAAACAATTCGCGATGGATACTTTATCACCCCACGGCCCCATTGATATTCTTTTTACGACCAATAATATCGAGGCCATTAAGAGGGCGGTCCAAAGCGGGGTGGCTGTGACGCTTGGAATGGATTATTCATTCCGGACACGTGCCCCCTATCCCAGTCAACCCATCATTCCAATTGAAATCGAAGGAACCGGGAAAGAGCCGCTCCAGCTTGCCTTGATCAGGAGAAAGGATAGTGTTCCTTCGCGGAGGGTGAGGGAGTTTATGAAGAGGGTTCGGAGGGAGTTTTAGAGAAGCAGGGGGATAGATATTTAGAATGGGGGCACTACTTCAGTCATTTGCAATATCGTTTTGATGATCAGTTATATTGATTGTTATAAGCTGGTCAATAAAAAGCTCCAGATATAGGCATCTGGATTTAAGTGCGGCCGCCCTTAGATCACGATAAGCACCAGAGCCGAACCATAGTCGGAAAAATTCCGCTTAATTCTTTATTACTAAGTCGGAAAAATTCCGCTTAATTCTTTATTACTAGTAAAAAAGGGTGAAATAGCCGGAAGAATTCCGCCTATTGTCTAAAAAAATACAATTAGGGTTGATGTTTTCTGTTTATAGGCGGAAAACCTCCGCTTATTTACCCCAAAACAAGTTTCATTCAGAATGTAACCGTAAAATCTCCGCTTATTTTACGTCTGCGGGTTCTAATATTAATATATTAATACACAAAATGACAATTATGGGTAATGTTGATTCAGAAGACATAGTATAATAGAGTTGTTGTAAAAAAAATCCATGTTATTAGGAGGCCAATTTTGAAGAAAGTATTGAGTATTTTTTGTATGATGACTATGTTGGTTTTAATAATGAACAACCGGGCACCGGTAGAAGCGTCTGGTTCCCAAGGGAACACAATGGAAGATGCTGTTCCAATTCTTCTTGATCAGGAAAATGAAGGAACGTTGGAAACGACGGTGGATGTAGACTATTATCGATTCAATCTGGATAAAGCGGGAAATACGGTGATTCGATTTAATCGGGCAGAGGGAGCTACGTGGAATGTGGAAATCACGGATAAGGACGGGCATCCTTATACACATTTTTTCACAAGAAACCATTCTGGGGTCACTGGGTATGAAGAGGTAAGTATCGGGCTGCCTGCTGGTGAACATTTTATTAAAGTGAGTACCGAGGAATACCAATCCAAAGGAGTCCCTTATACGTTCATTGTTCAGCAAACAGCGAACGACTTCTATGAAAAAGAGTTTAACGACAAGGCTGAAGCTGCTTCTGCCATGCAAATCAATAGAGCTTACAAAGGACAGATACAAGCCCATGATGATATTGACTATTTCACTTTCACGTTAAATCGTGCCAATAATGTTGCCTTAAGCATAGACAGGTACGCTCAAGGTTCATGGAACATTAAACTCGTCGATGAAAATGGAAAAGAGTATGTAGACCTCGATACGGATTACAATTTTGCGGAATATGGTCCTGATGAAGAGAGACTGGACCTTCCTGCGGGAACATATTATGTGCGGATTGAGAATAATTGGGGTACGCCAGGGATGAACTATGCGTTCAAAGTCCAGGAGTTAACGGATCGGATTCAAGGTGCCAAACGTTTCGATACAGCCGTCGGAATTTCTCAGCATGGTTGGAAAACATCTGATACCGTTGTGCTCGTTTCAGGGAATGACTTCCCGGATGCCCTGGCAGGGGGGCCTTTGGCTTATTATCACAACGCACCGGTCCTCTTGACGGATCAGAAACAACTTCCCATTGCAACGTGGAAGGAAGTGCAGCGTCTTAAAGCGAAGAAGGTCATCATCTTAGGTGGTGAAGGAGCTGTTTCAAGTCATGTTACAGATGAATTGAAATACTTGGGGATTTCTGTGAAAAGAATAGGCGGAAAAGATCGTTACGAGACAGCTGCATTTATCGCGAAAGAAATACCATCGACGAAAGCCGTCGTTGCAAACGGGAAAAAATTCCCTGATGCCCTGTCTGTGGCACCATATGCCTCCAAAAATAGTATTCCTATTCTATTAACCGATGAATCGTTCCTACCGGATGTGACGAAAAAAGCATTGGCAAGTAAAGCATCGTCCATAGTAGTAGGTGGAGCGGGAGCAGTCAGTGAGCTCGTAGAAAGTCAATTGCCAAATCCGGTTCGTTACGGAGGAAAAGACCGGTATGAAACAGCCAAGTTGATCATCAACCATTTACCCGTTGGGAAGAACGCAGCGTATGTAGCGACAGGAAAGAATTTTCCTGATGCTCTTGCAGGTGCTGCACTGGCAGCTAAACATAATGTGCCAATATTATTGGTAAGCGACCAGTCTATCCCGACCCCTACCCAATCCCTTCTGAGAGATTATTCTCGTTTCATCTTATGGGGTGGACCTGGGGCCGTAGCGGATAAAGTGGTGGACGCATTGGATAATAGTTTAGTTCAGATTCAATAAGTGATACTGGAGAGAGCCGAGGGGACAGATCCCTCGGCTTTTTCTGTGTAAACGACCTTCTCATTTTAACAGTATAACCCAACGTGTCTCCTCCTGAATAAAGGGTTTGTTTGATGTATGCAGGGGGACAGATCCCTTGGCACTTTCCAGTAAGCTTGGGGTAATCATTTTCAAAAAGGGATGGATTATTAAAAATAGTGATGACGATATACCCATGAATCTGACGGGATGAGTGTGGATTGACGCTATCAACGATTCCAAAAAAATTCACAGTGAAACGATAAATCAAAAGCCAGGATCCATGGCAAATATAGACGTATTGAAAGACTTTTGGAAGCGTGGGGACCGATCGACCTGCGCTTCCTTTTCCATTACAGGTGCTAGTGGATTAGGGACATATACCCCAACTTACTTGTCCCGCTTACTCCTCATCATCCAAAATCTTCTTTTTCCATTCCTTTATATTCTTATCGCGTTCCGCCATTTCTTTTTCGAAAGCAGCATCCTTTTTCCTAACCTCTTCTGATAGACTTTCCTTTTCTTTTCCCATGGGTGCTCCTCCTTTGATTGTCATTTTAGATTATACGTCATTAAAGTCATCTTTTATGACTAGAGAAGCCAACGGACCCGGCAACGGTTTTAAACAATCGTTTGATTAATCGTGGGGATTGTTGCTATTAAGCTTATGAAGTATGTAAACAGTTGTTTAATTATAGTTAGGGCTAGCAGATCCCTCGGTCCGGACTTGAATCAAATTTGCGATGAGAGCCGGGGGACCTGTCCCTCTGGCCCCTCACATCGCTTCCTTCAATCCCTTCTTAATCAACCACTGGTTCGCCGGATAACTCGTCAGAAATCCTAATATCATCGCAATCTGCATCATGAACCAATACGTGGGTTCTGTCGGCTTCGGCGGCTCAGTGAATAGCAGATAATGGACGATGGCCATCCATCCGAACATTCCCACTTCAAAGGCGATCAGGGAAAGTGAGTCGGCTTTGATTGCCTGTTTGAAGGCGTTGAGCTTTCCATCCTCCTTGTTCATAGGGTAAATGGAGTAGAATTGAAAGATGACGCCGAATAAGTAGGCAAGTATAAATTCCACAGTATAATGAGCAAATAAGGTAGAACCGGCAATCATGAGTCCGGTCATGGCAACGATTGGAACACCGACCGCGTCACCGAAGGAACAACCTGCCGAGCAGTGGCTGGTGGAGACGAACACTTTCGCCCCATGGCCGCGATTGTCTTCCTTCTCTAGATTCTTCGCTTTCACCCGACCCCACTTAAAGTACGTCCACAGAGCAATCGGTCCGAAAAACCATCCGTTGATCGGCCAGACCACATTCATGATTTTCATCTTCTGAGGATGCTTGAATACGTCCACTAATATAATGATGGAAGACAGCAGTCCTATCCCCAGAAAAATCCACGAAATCGTTGTTAGCACAGAATCATCCTTTCTTAGTTATATAGTCTACAAGACAATATACCCGTTGAGGGATGTGTATAATCTTTTTGGGAGCAAGGGGATGGTTCTCGTGCTTTTTTTAGCGATTTGGAGGAAGGAGAAGGTCCGTCCCCATGCTTCATTTCTCAGCAATCTTTTTTAGCTCTATCGCACGACTGACAATGAAATTTCTCATATATTTCTCTAAGAATACATTATCAGCAATGACTCCCAGCACGCCGAGGGGAGATTGATAAGTAAAGGTATCTTTCATGATTGTCCCTGTGCGACTTTCAATAAATTCGTGTACATGTGTGAATGAGTGAAATGCTCCCTTTACCATGACATCCGTAAACTGATAGGGTTTTTTCATCTCTATGATCTTGGCTGTTAAGGTTTGTTTGATTCCTAGATGGATAGCTTCCCACGTAACGGAATCGCCTTCTTCCATCACTCCCTTTGTCACACCGTCAATCGCTCTTTCCTTTGTTTTCCTTGTCGTTTCGGTATGTACATCTACATTTCTTGCTAAGTCAAAGCAAACGTGGATGGGTGCATTGATAAAAATTTCATGTCGTATTACGGGCATACATCATCAACCTTTCAAAAGGATTAAGTAAGTCAAGATTGGAAGCAAGAGAACCGTCCCTATGCTTCCTGCTGCTGCCTCAGCTTCTCCATCTTCTTCTCAACAAAGTCTATATGCACCTTTTCATCCCGCAGTTCAAACATATGAAAGGCCCGCTTCATATAGAAAAGGGCTTTTTCTATGTCATTCATCAGTTCATAGTTATAGCCGATTTGGTAGTGAAGCTCACCTATCCCCCATAGAAGCTCTTCATCAAAACACCATTTGATTGCTTTCAGGCAATAATCAGTGGATTCTTTCAATCTTTCGCAGCGGGTCAAGACCCTGGCCATACTACAAAACAATTTCGTTTTGATGACCTTTTCTTGTAGTTGTACCGTCGTTTCTATGGCGGTTTCCACTTGGTGATAATAATAAAGTGCTTTGTCATGGTGATGTAGGGAAGCGTGAAACGTGCCAATCGTTGAAAGGATTTGCATTTCTCTCTCGGACATAGCCTTCTTTGGGTGGGCGGTCAGATGATACGCTTTATGTAAAAGGGTGAAACCCGACTCGATTTCTTTCTTCTCTTCATATAGGTAAATCGCTTTGTGCCAGTAGAGTAACTGAAGCTTGTCGTTATCTTTATAGAAAAGGGGATTTTTTTCCTCGACTTTTACCAAATCGATCATCCCTTTATAATTCCATGTGTCTCTTAAGGTTTTCAATTGCCTCTCGACTTCCCGTATATAATCCAGCCTGGGGTTGGTCCCGATTTCAAAGAAATAATTGATGTCGACTCCAAGTTTAACCGCAATTTGATAAAGAGCCGTGGCACTTGGATAAATGTCCCCCTTTTCAATCCGGCTGATGAGCGCCTGGGTACAAATCCCCTCAGCCAGGTCTCCTTGCGTCAGCCCGACCACCTTCCTCATTTCTCTAATTTTGGTTCCGATTACTGAGTAGTCCATGGTAGCACCTTCTTGAATCTTTTAACCTTAGTGTAACAGATTGCAGGGGGAGCACGGGGACGGTTCTCGTGCTTCCTTTTGTGTAAAGGAAGCATCAGAACCGTCCCCGTGCTCCTACTTTGTTCTTTATAAAGAATGAAATAGTTAGGTTTATGACGATATTTATAATATAATAAGTTTAAATGTTCTTCAAAAAGAACAAAAGTCCCTAAGGAGAATAAACCTATGAAGATCCTGCTTATTTATGTCGCTTCCCTAAACCTCCTGGATACAGCCTTCACACTTTATGGTCTGAACAACAACTACATCACCGAGAGCAATCCCCTCATGAATACCATTTACAATACAACACCTTTGTTATTTTTAGTTCTTAAGGTTCTACTATCCATCCTGCTGTTGGTCATCCTTTATCATCTGGACACAAAGAAAAAGACATCCCGTACGTTAGGAAGTTTTACGGTAGTCGCTGCGATTGCCTACACGTATACCTGTCTCCTCCATGGGTATTGGATTGTGGAGTTGGTTTGAGGGGAAAGCGGGGGAAGCGAGGGGACGGTTCTCTCGCTTCTTTTTTGCGTCCATATTTCTAAAGTGAATGGGGTTTTTGGAAGCAGAAGAACCGTCCCCCTGCTTCCCCTCTTCCCAGATACCCCATGCAGCTCAGTATGATGAGGAGGGGGGTGAGGCTGACGAGGTACCGGGATCGGGTTTCCCATAGGATGAAGAAGAGGAAGAACCCGATGATGGACAGCATGGCGAAGGAGGTGAAAGGGTGGTTGCCCCTCAGCCTCAGTGCCATCAGCAGTCCGAAGAACAGCAAGAGGTGTTGCACTCTTGCATATGCTTGGAGCAGATGTCCTGATTTATAATCGGTCAAACGTTGAAAGTTTTCCGGATGGACTGGGTATCTCCTCAGTTTATTTAATGAGTAATACGTACCGTCCGTCCAGGTGTGGCCGATTTTTTCGATATTGAATGCAAGGTTCCCGGCAACTCCTTTATCGGCTAGGCGTTTCTTTAGTTCTTGTAAGTGAGCTTCCGTGACTTCTTCTCTTGAATGATTCTTTAATAGACTGGTGGTCCAGTCTACATCGGGCTGGGCGTACTTCCCTAACCGGTCTTCATTTTGTCCCATCACCATCCAGTGCGTGACGGGCATGCTTCGTTGTTCCACCTTTTCCTCATCCAGCAACCCCCATTGATAAATGCCGGCGGTGAATATGGATTTTACAATAAAAAGGACGATGAATGGAATGAGGGCATAAAGCTTTTTCCATCTGCTCATATATAGGAAAAGAATGATGGCGAAAGCGATGATGAAAATGATCAGAGACCCTTTTAATAACATCCCCAATGAAAAAATGGTTGAAGCGGCAATCATTAAGAAGGGATTATGTTTCAATTCCCCGTTCCTGCTCAGCATTAAATCCAACGGCAATAGAAGGAAGATCAATGAAATGGTGTCTGTATAAACAATCGGCGCATAGAAGAAGTAAGGAAAGAAAAAGACACTGACCAGTAGACTTGCCATCCCCACTGCCCGTCCCGCCAGTTTGGATGCGATACGGTAGATAAGGAGTTGGCTAATCGTGATGACCATTACATTAAAGAGCTGGAAGACGAGCAGGGAAGGGGGGATGATCTTGCCAATCACCGCCAGGATACAGACGAGCAGTATATTATTCGGGTACATCGTGAAATAGTCCCCGATTTCCCCTTTCTCAGCGAGAAGTTTCGCACTGGTTACTATTTCACCGAAATCCCAGGTGGGGTGGACGTTCAATTCTTTTATCGTGAACATCTGGAGAATCAGACTTATCCCCAATAAACAGGAGACCCCGTATAAAACAGGGATTTTACCGAGCAATTCAATCAGTTTCCGGCGAAAATAAAATATCGCCACGGCCAATAGCACGGCAGTCACCAGGGTGATGAGATTGAAATAGGAAGGTGTATCGAGGCTTAATGTACTGTAGCCTCTACTCATATAAACATTTAGACCGACTAGAAATAAGATCAATCCAAAGAAAATGATGTAAAAGAATTTATGTAAAAAATGAAAGATGGAAGAACCCATACTTTGCCTCCTTTTTAAAAAATACATGTTCTACTATATCAAAGCCAGATCCATTTGGGACAGCCTTTTCCCATTCTATTGTAAAAGAATTGTAAAGTTTGGCATTTCATTAAGGATCATGATTGATATACACTTTAATTATTGGTATCTTTAACCGAGAAAGAAAGAGTAGGAGATCGATAGAATGAAAAGGTTCCTGAAGTTCGGGACAGTCGGTGTTTTTAATACATTGATAACATTGGGGAGCTATATGCTCTTTATTTATATTGGGGTCCATTATCTTCTGGCGAACGTCTTGGGGTATGTGCTGGGGGTACTGAACAGCTATTATTGGAATAAGAAATGGGTGTTCGATGCTGGTGAAGCGAAGAGGGATGTTTTTTTAAAGTTTGCTTTGGTGAATATATTCACTCTCGGGTTTAATACATTGATATTGTATCTGCTGGTCCATTTAGGAGGAGTTCATCCGGTGCTTGCGAATATAGTGGCCATCGTCTCCGGATTTGTATTGAACTACCTATTGAATGCCAGGTGGACCTTCGCAGCCAAAGGGCAGCCACTAAAATGAAAGTTGGAGGATATTATGCAAGAGTTAATTTCAATTGTCGTTCCTATGTATTTTGAAGAGGAAGTGGCACAGGAATGCTACAATCGATTGAAGAACGTGGTGACAGACCATCATCTCCGTTATGAGTTTATTTTTGTCAACGATGGCAGTACCGATCGGACGCTGGACATTTTGAACGAGATTGCATTGAAGGACAGCCAGGCGAAAATCGTGAATTTCGCACGGAACTTTGGTCATCAGACGGCCGTGACTGCGGGCATCGATTATGCTTCAGGGGATGCGATCGTGATTATTGATGCCGATCTTCAGGATCCGCCCGAGGTCATACCTGATCTTATAGCCAAATGGAAAGAGGGCTATGAGATCGTGTATGCGAAACGGAAAAAGAGATCCGGTGAAACGAAATTCAAGCTTTTGACGGCCAAGTACTTCTATAAGTTCCTCAATTATATGTCCGATATCGATATACCCAAGGACACGGGAGATTTCCGCATCATTGATCGAAAGGCAGCGGATGTGTTCAAAACGATGACCGAGCGCAACCGGTTTGTAAGGGGGATGTTTTCCTGGGTCGGGTTTAACCAAACCTTTATTGAATATGAACGTGATGAGCGGTTTGCCGGGGAGACAAAATATCCACTGAAAAAAATGATCAGGTTTGCTTCGGATGGGATCATTGCCTTTTCTACCAAGCCATTAAAGTTAATGATGACCCTGGGCTTCGCGTCGGTTGTGATTTCCTTTTTCGTTCTTGTATATGCAATTGCAGTGAAGCTATTTGGACAAGGGGTGGAAACCGGTTGGGCTTCCATCATGGTGGCCATCACCTTCTTTAGCGGGGTCCAACTTCTTGGAATGGGGATCGTCGGGGAATATATTGCAAGAATTTATGATGAAAGCAAAAACCGCCCGATTTACATAGTGAAAGAAACTGTCAATGTAAATAAGGCGGTAAAGGAAGAATCTTTTGTATAAGAAGCGAGGGGACGGTTCTCTCGCTTCTTTTTTGTCCATATTTCTAAAGTGAGTGGGGGTTTTTGGAAGCAGAAGAACCGTCCCTCTGCTCCCCCCTCTGCTCCCCTGCTAAATAGTTCTCCTCAATCATTTCTATGAATGGTTCCACGAATTCCGGATCGAATTGCTGACCTGAGCACTTCTTTAGTTCCTGGATTCCTTCTGCAAAGCTTTTCGTTTTCTGATATGGCCGCTCGGTTGTCATGGCATCGAAGGAATCGATGATACAGAGGATCCGGGCAAGCTTTGGAATGTTCTTTTCACGCAGGCCGTATGGATACCCTTTTCCGTCATAGCGTTCATGGTGAAGCTCGATCAGCGGGAGGAGCTCATCATACTTTTTAATGGAAGCCATGATTTCTTTTCCATAGCTGACATGCTTCTTCATCATTTCCCACTCGTGAGGATCGAGTTTCCCTTTTTTATTGATGATATCCCGGGGAATCTCAAGCTTCCCGATATCATGGATCAACGCCCCGAGAATAAGGATGCGTCGTTCTGCGCTGCTCAGATTCAACCGTTCACTCATTTCAGTCGCATAGGAAAAGACGCGTTTGCTGTGCTGATAAGTGTATACATCTTTTGATAGGAAAATCTGCAGCTGCTGCTCAAGTGCATCGATTTCCTTTGCATGCTCGCAGTCCTGGTGGTAGACCTGATCTTCTCTATATTCCTTGATGATATTCTTCCCCTGGGACTTCGCAAAGTAGAGGGCTTTATCCGCCTTGGTTAGCAATTCAGACGAGCTGTATGTGCCGTTCTCATATTCCACGATTCCTGCAGAGAAGGAAATACAGCCCAGTGGAGAATGCTCCACCCCTTGAAAATAAGTATCATTGATTTCTTTTCTGATTTTATTCAAAAAAGCGTACGCTTCCCGCATGGATGTGTGAGGCAGGATCAGACCGAACTCCTCACCGCCGTAACGGGCGGCTATATAAGGAAGCCCGCTCGTTTTCTCGACCATAAATGATCCGAAAAACTTGAGGAGCTCGTCCCCTTGGATATGTCCGTTCGCATCATTGTACTTCTTGAAGTCATCCAAATCGATCAGTGCTACACAAAAGGAGTGATGGAGGTTTTCTGAAAGCATCTCATCAAGACGAAGCTTAAAGTAACCGTGATTGTATAAGCCCGTTAAGAAATCCCTCTTGGCCTTCGCTTCTTCTTCTTTATACAAATTGAAGAAGTTCCTGAAGGCGAATGACAGCATAATCGCAAGGGTCAGGAAGAGGAAAATCCCGAATATCGGCTGCTGGCTGATCAGGATCGTCAATACGAGCGATAGGACCAGCGTACACAGGTAACTGGTGAAGACCTCCTGCATGAGCTGCTTTTGAAAAGCGGTCCGTATAATCGTTTTGAGGGAAGGCTTCTGAGCCAGGTAAAAATAAAACCACATGATCACGACGTTCAATATGAAATAGACGCTTAAGGAAAGAGCGTAGGGAAGGATGTTCTGAATATTCGTGCCGCCGACTGTCCCACCTGTAAAAATAAAGGTGTAATACGTACAGATCAGCATAAGGGAGTAATTGGCAAAGTTAAAGAGGTGTTTCCACCATGCCAATTGGAACCGGATCAGTAAAAATACAAGACTACTGATCACAAGTGCCAATAATGGAATCTTAAGGCCAAATAAAAAAAGGCCTGCTAAATAAATGGAGGAATCCATGGAAAGGGTGTTGCCGGAAAGAGGAATGATGATATTAAAATGATTTAATAGCAAAATCGCTCCGACAAGGGTATAAATGAGCACCCAGTTTGATAGATCGTCCACTTCGGGGTTAAGATGCTGGACGAACAGGAGAACACCTATGAGGGAAATAAAGGCAATATATATATTTTCTAATTTGAATCGTTTTACTTTCACACTATTCACGCTCACCTTAACATATTAGGGCTGACCCCAGACCCTGATATAACAGGATCCGTGATCAGCCCTTTATTTTTTACCAGAACTTCCACCCGGAAGTCAGGGCAACAACAGCAGAACCAATGATAACTAGGTTAATGATAGCATTCTTTGTTCTATTTTTCATTATAATCTCACCTCCTTAAAATGACGTCTTATGGGTGACGAGTTTGTCCTTCTTCTTGACCATCACGGATTGAATAAATAGGAAGACACCGATATTCATCACCACATCCCCGATACTGATCGCCTGTTCGCGGGGGTAAGGGGCCGATAGAGGGATGATATCCCCTAAATAAGCGAGCTTCGTAGATTCTGTGACGAGGGTATGCTTGGCGTATAGAGCGTTCTTCGTCGCCTCCAGGTAATGGGGATCGATGACCGCCGCCGCTTCCATTGAAACAGGCATTCTCCCGCCATTTATGGCCATGACGATGAAATTCAATAATACGCCTATGAAAATCCAGATGAAATAAGGGTGATGACGATTCACCCATAGAAAGACAAGCCCGATGACATATACAATCATAAATGAGAGATTACTAACCTCCCCTACCCATTCCACCTTATTCTGCAAATAGAAAATAGCCAGCTGGATGACAAGCAACACAGGGAAGACCCATCCCATCTTAAACCGAATATCTGCAAATCTCTTAAAGCTGCCACCCCGGATAAACCCGATGATAATCGCAATTAAAATACCATCAAAAACCATACACTATCCTCCGATATCAATATATATAAAATAACGAAATAGTTAAAATACTGCTACATCTTAACATATCGGCAATAAATTGGAAATGTTTAGTTAAGGAAGCGAGGGGACGGTTCTTAAAGGGGTCAATCGGAAGTTTTGCGCGCAAAAAGATCCAACTAGGGTAATAATCTAGTTGGATCTTTTCACTTTATATTTGTAATAAGAACGCACGCAAAATTTTTGATTGCCAGGAAGAAGGAAGTCGCGGTCCCCAGCTATGGAATTTCAATCGGCTGATCGGTAACGAAATCTTCCTGTTTTTTGATGTTTTTCCGGGGAAAGAGTAAACTAAATCCCTTCCGGGACTGTGAAGAGTATAGGTTCCCCCTCCCCACTTAAGAGGCTTTTCAAAGAAGATATTCGGTTGTTTACAATCATGGTATAGCCTCTGTTAAATGTGCTTTTTTACAGGAAGGACAGAGGGAAACATCCTTTTTGATAAGAATAGAAAGAATTTCAATCTTGCTTAATCCTTCAAATAATGGTTTATACGTAGGGCTCTTCGTTAGCTTTCGACAGAGTTTCAGCTTGGTCTTTTTATTCCGGTTAGCCAAGAGGCCATAGTGTCTAATCTTCACAAATCCCTTCGGTAGAATATGCATGAGAAAGCGACGGAGAAATTCTACACCCTTCAGGGTTACGGTCTTTTTTTGATTGTTACGTTTATAATCCTTCACTTGAATCGTGACCGATTGATCGTTGGCTGAGACAATACGATTATTAGAAATGGCAATTCGATGAGTGTAACGACCAAGGTACTCCATGACGGCGATAGGTCCTGAGAAGGTCCTTTTCATATAGCTATACCAATCTTTTTGGTAACACTCATCGATCAATGCTTGAAAAGACTTCGCATCTTGATACTTCTTGGACTCGTTAAAGAATCTCAATTGTTTCTGTTGATAGTATTGTTTCAGGTAATAGAGATACTTTCCCCGAAACTTTTTAGACAGTACCTTCACTGGAATAAAGAATTTCTCACTTGAACGGCGCCACTGATTTCGATCATTTAGTCCACCGGCCAATACAACGGTATGGATGTGAGGGTGATAATGAAGGTTTTGCCCCCAGGTGTGTAAAACAGAGAAAAACCCAATCTGTGCTCCCAAGTACTTTTTATCACCTGCCAGTTCGGTTAGCGTTTCGGCGACAGCTTTGTACATTAAATCATAAAGGAGTTTCTGATTATGGTAGATCAACATATGTAGCTGTTCCGGCATCGTAAACACGACATGAAAATAAGGGGCATCGAGAATATCTTTTTTTCGTTGATCGACCCAAATATCCTTATTTACTCCCTGGCATAGGGTACAATGCCGATTTCGGCAGGAATTATACCGTACTAAGGAATGACTACAGGACTCACATTCGTAAGAATGTCCACCCATGGCGGCGGTCCGGCAGTTCATCATGTTTGTGGCTGCCTTTGCTTGTTCCATAGAGAGTTTATATGTTTCTTTGTAAGTCGGATAGAAGGTATGAAACAGTTCTTGAACCGTACTCATCGTTGGTCTTTTCCCAGATTATCTAAAGGACTTTTAACGCCCATCAAACTTTTTGAGGTCATGTGTAAATAAGCAAGTGTCGTATTAAGGTTTTTATGACCAAGCATCTGTTGAATGTATACAGGGTCAACCCCATCTTCCAAAGAATGAGTCGAAAAACAGTGTCTTAACGTATGAGACGAAATAGTAGTGTCCAACTCTATCTTATCCCGCTGTTTAATGATGGTGTTTTTAATTGTTTTAATATGAATGTGTCCCGAGGAATTTTTACTACTAGGGAATAACCAATCGTCCGGTTTGAAGGGTCTCCCTTTGAAAGAAGCTTTGAAATACTCTCGAAGCACGATAAGTGCTGATTCTGATAGGATGGTATATCGGTTCGTATTATGCTTGGCATCGTCAACCCGGATACTCATGGATTTACTACATATATCCTTGATCTTCAGTTGGGCGACTTCGCTTACGCGAAGCCCACTACTATAGATTAAATAGAAAATGGCCTTATGCTTAATGTTTCGACAGGAGTTGATAAGCCTAAGGACATCTTCCCTAGGTGGAACGACAGGGAACTTTTTGATTCTTTTCATCCTGGGAAGTTTGTTTGGGTTCCATTCCTTTTCTAACACGTAAGTGTAGAAGAATTTAATCGAAGAAATGTAGTTGTTAATCGTCCCCGGGGTGAGTCCTTTCACTTGTTTCAGAAAAAGGATGTATTGTTGAATATCCTCTTCTGTTGTGTCAGAGATTTTTTTATTTTGCTTTTCCATAAACGAAACAAACGCCTTCATTCTCCGCCTATAGGACTCCCTCGAGGATTCCGGTGTTCCTTTAAGTTCGAAGTAAAGTTCAATTTTCTGCTGATAATCCACGTAAATAGCCTCCTAGAATAATAGATAAATGGACATTCATCTACTCTATGGAGGTGGGCGATTTCTGGTAATAAGAATAAGGGTATACAAATATGAGGAATTCGATGATATAATAGGCATATGAAAAAGTATTTTCTTTCTAAGGATTGTTTGGTTTGGCGATTAAACAATACCACAAAAGAACATACTTTTTCATTTTTTTTGCCTTTTTTTAGTTGGAAGGAATCTTTTAAGCCATCGCGATAGCGATTTCGTTCTTCTCTTGCTTCCCTGAGAAAAATAAGGTTAAGAACCATTTTGAAAATATTGACAACATTAAACAAATACAGTAACATACAAATAGAACGTATGTTCTTATTCGCTCATTTCCTCTCCTTCGAAGAAATCTACTTTATGTATCCTTTTTTAGTCGGGTGATCCATTTATCCGCAACTTTCCACCTTTATAAACAATCCACCCCATTTCTTTTTTTTAAAAGCAAATTTCGATCCGTTATCAAACCTATTAAGGGAATAGGAGGAACATCCATGATTAGTAAAGTAACTAGTATTGGTTTAAAAGGCTTAGAAGGCTATAAGGTGAGTGTAGAAGTAAGGTCCATGCAGGGGACAAAGGCATTTGTTACTGTCGGATTGCCTGATGCTTCAGTGAAAGAATCAAAAGAGCGGATCACGGCAGCACTTCACTCGATGGGCTACCCCCTTCTGAATCAGAGAATTATCATTAACTTGTCGCCATCCGAGTTAAAAAAGACAGGTCCTCTTTATGATCTTTCAATGGCTCTGGGGATTCTCATGAGCATGAAGGAAATCACCTGTCAATGTCCCGAATCAACTGCTTTCTTGGGTGCATTATCCTTGGATGGCCATTTACAAACAGTGGAGGGAATGCTTCCAGCTGTGTTGGCAGCCAAGAAGATAGGAATCAGGAAAATCTACATGCCTCTTGATCCTGAACTGCCTCCTCTGAAAATCGAAGACTTAGAAATCGTATACGTGTCCTCTTTGCAGGATGTTATCGGGCATCTCTCGGGCAAAAGCATCCTACCGATTGTTCCAATGGGATATGAAAAGAAGGAGGATCCTTTCACACCCATCAATTTCAACCAGATTATCGGACATTCTCATGCAAAGCATGCACTGGAAATTGCAGCGGCAGGTGAACATCACCTCTTTATGATAGGTCCACCTGGCTGTGGGAAGAGTATGCTGGCAGAAAGCTTTCCCTCCATTCTTCCTAAACTGACCAAAGAAGCTCAATTTGAAGTCATGAGTTTGTACCAGCTTAGCACAAGTATAAATCGTTATTCTTCAAGCCCCCCATACCGTCACCCTCATCATTCAGCTTCCGGAGTATCCATCATTGGAGGTGGCCAACATCCAAAACCCGGCGAGATCTCTTTAGCTCATTGAGGCGTCCTCTTCCTTGATGAAATAGCGGAGTTCTCGAAGAAAACGTTGGAAATGCTAAGACAGCCCCTCGAAAGCGGTAAGGTCACAATCTCCAGAGTGCACTCCGCCGTCACCTACCCTGCAGAATTCATCATGATAGGTGCCATGAATCCCTGCCCCTGCGGTTATATGGGTTCACTGACTCACTACTGTACATGTACTCCAAAACAAATTGTAGCCTATCAAAACAGGCTGTCAGGACCGATTAGAGACAGGTTTGACCTGTTTCTTAACCTGTCTCCAGTGAACCTGCAAGACTATAAACAAAACCAACATGAATCTTCCGATACAGTTCAACAGCGCGTGGATAGTGCACGGTACAGGCAGTATGAAAGATACAAAGAAGAAATATGTAACGGAAGAGTCCATTATCAAAGGTTAATGAAGGGAAGCCCCTCCCTTGAAGAACACCTTTCTTTTTTATACAAACTTTCCTCAAAACACTCTTGGAGCAATCGAACGCAGATAAAGATTATTCGCCTTGCCAGAACCATTGCCGATTTGAATGCCTCCCTCCATGTCAAAGAACAACATATTTGGGAAGCGGTTAAGCTACATAGACGACCGAATGTCGGAAAGACAACCCTTCTCGCAAGGTAGTTGAAACTGTACTTACCTCGGTGATAAAAGAATAAAAAGAGGGATGAACGCATGCCAAAGATCAGCGAATTTGGAGGTATATCCATTTACTTATACTACAATGACCATGATCCTCCTCACTTTCATGTTATTTAAATTAGGACAAGAATAGAAATAATGACAGGAGAATTAGATTTGGACCCCGATCAGTTGTACAGGGAAGGTATTGATTTAATAGAAATAAAAAAATGATTGAAGTAGTGAAAGATACAAACTTTTTAGAAAGAGCATAAATATTTTGAGGTTGGCTTATAGGAATACTCCCTTTCAGCCAACCTCTTTCACTCTAATAAGACTAAGGGGCAGAACACTCAGTCCCGCAACCGCACCAATATTCCATCCCCCTTATCACTCACCGTCACCACCGCAGTCTTCACCTTCCCTTCCACATCCAGACCGGTTCCTTCGGGGATGAAGAAATGTTCGATTCCATACGTGACCTGGGCACTGTTGTCCCACGAGCTTGTCACTTTTCCATTTAAGAGCACGTCCCCGGGCTTCTTTTCATAAAACGCATTCCACTTTCCATTAAACTTATAAACTCCTGTATATTCGTGGACGCCCTGTGGGTTTTCACGTAATACAATCGTGACAGGTCCGCTGTCATCGATGGAAGTATCCTCGAGTTGTGAAATACTGTAGTTCAATTCCACATAATCACCCTGTAGGAGAGATCTCGGATCGACTGGTTGAAGTTTCAGGATGACCGTTTCCCCGTTTTGCAATAGGGTTTCGTTTGAATACACCTGATACCCGATCCATCCGCCTTGAAGACATATAATGAAGAGGATGCCGAGCATTTTCCCTGCAAGGATCGAGTGAAATTTCTGGTCAAAGCCACCCTTCCTATCCAGGTATCCGGCCACCAGTAAGAAACCGATGCCCAACACGGCAAAGAGCAGGGATTTGTGAACGAGCTTCCAGGCAATATCATAATACAGCTGGACGATCAACATGAACCAGAAAAGTAGGGAGGAAACCCAATAAAGCTGGAGGGACTGCTTTTTGAAAAAATACACGCATAGGGTAGCTATCAGAAAAAATAGCGTGCAGTAGATAATGTGAAGACTAAACGATAGATCGATCGTCGTTAACAAGAAAAAGGCTAAGAATCCACTGAGAAACGCTCCATACTGAAGGAACTGTTTATTTTTCAGCAGGAGATAGGCAATCAGGTTTATGAGCACCATCACCACAAGAAGAGCATGAACGCCTAGTTCCATCGTTTGCCCTAAGAAAATAGCTGTATTCAATTGAAACAGCAGGTAAAAGATAAATCTCGCTGCAGTCCGTTTTTCAAAGTAAAACATAAAGGCGAAAACAAAGAACATGACATAGGAAAACTCATCAAACCCACTTGCTATCATCCCGATCACGATGCCGGTCATCATAAGCGAATATTTTACAGGAGACGGCCAGCCCGTTACTGTACTCGGAACGACGAGAAATACCGTCGCCAAAACAAATAGAGTAATCATAGAGACATCCACCATGAACAATGAAAGCAGGCCGAAAACAGACGCCACGATGAAAACAGAAGCAATTGTCGTGACACTTGCCACGAAGATCGTCTTTGTCCAGTCGCGGGAAGCGGAATGTTTTCGTAAGTAGTTCACAAGGAAAACACTTCCCGTTAATAACAAAATGGCGGCCAGTAAGAGACCGACGAAGAACAAACTGGACACGTACCTTGCCATCAGCTCGAACATTTTGATGATGATAAAGCCTGTTCCGAACATCGATAGAATGATAAAGATGGATGTTTCCTTATGAAAATACCGGTACACCCCGACTCCGAGGATGCCTATATAAAACAGGGTGAAGAAAGCGGAATAATCGTTATCGAAAGCCGTGACGATAAGAAGAAGATTGGCTGAGACGAGACTCAAATAAAGCAATGGTTTTGAATGGATGAGTCCCTTTTTGATGATGAAAAATAGGAGCGTATTCGCGATGCCGACTCCGAATGCGATCCACGTATGTGCGAGGGTCCAGTGCCCGAATGGTGTGGATGGGAATAGATAAAAGTAGATCGTCAAATGGATGAGGATGTGGGTCAATGCATAAAATCCGCCATATCGTGTGTACAAGCTGAACAACAGGGCGGGAATGGACCAGACAAGAAACAATAAGTAACTGTCCGCATGGGAATTGTACAGCTGTCCGAGCAACGCAACGGAAAGACCAAAGGATATCACCCCGCTGACCAACAGCCAATTGGTAAGGAAATGGGCTCCCTTCAAAACCCGGTCCAACAGAAAACCGGCTCCATAGAATAAGACGATCAAAGCCCCCGCTAAAGCCACTTTCTCAAGCCGCGAAAATATCTGCCAGTTAGAAGCGAAAAAATAAAGTGCACTGGTTAAAATGAAGACAACGCCGAATAAGTAGGTAAGTGAAACCATTTTCTTCATAAAACTCACCCCCGTCATAAAATCCCTCTCTTTATTATATTATAATGCGAGTGAATATAGGCTTTAATATGGAGGATTCCAATCATTGATTACTAAATCTCTGCATACCCAAGACCATAGATCCCAGAAGATCCGTTTCTAGTGAAAAAGCACAATATGTAAAAAAATCCCCCAATAGTCATATAGCCACCCTCCACCCATCTATTGTAAAATAAAAAAGACAGACAATTGCAAGCGTTTGCATTAGTTCGGAATAACTACCCCGGGAGTCACCTCACATTTTTTTAATCAATTGTGCAAACGTTTCCATAACATCATCACGAGCACTGCTACTATTCTACTTATCCAATTAATAAGGGGGAAAACATGAATGAGAAATAGGACAAAGCGTCACATCTCAATGATAATGACATTGATGATGTTGATCAGCCTGTGGTCACCATTCGCTCCGGCGGCTTCTGCCGTTGCCGACGGAAATGAAACGGCGACCGCAGCGGATTCCGGTGACCGCACGGTGCGCTTCACGTATGATCGTGAAGATGAAACGTACGACGGCTGGAACATATGGGCATGGAATACAGGAGTGAAGGATAATCAAATCAACTTTGACTCCTACGAAAACGGTGTGGCGGTAGCGAACATCGCCGTTGGACCTGAAACGGAGCAGATCGGATTTGTCCTTCGGAGCACCGAGGATTGGAATACAGCCGAGAAGGAATTCGACGACCGCTTCATCAAGGTGAATAAGAACGACACCCTCACCAAGGCTTACATAACAAGCGGTGTCGAAACAATCCGCATCGTACCGGACGGTTCCGCGCCGGTCATCGATCAAGGGGATGCGACATTCTACTATCGTGACAAGGACCTTTTCAAAAACGATCAAATGGATAGAATTGAGAAAGTCGAATTAAAGTATAACGGGGAAACGAAGGAAATGACGTATGAGCCGGAGAATGAGCGATTCGTTCTGCCATACGACAACATTCCTAACGGGAAAAATGAGTATAGTTTTTTAGTCACAAAAGATGGCGTGACGACGGAAGTGAGCGATCCTTACAATACGGCGGACGGCAAATCGGTCCTTGATTTCCAGAAAGCCGAGCTGACAGTGACGGGTTCTGTGGCTCCTGCAGCTGTGGACTATAATGAAAACGCCGTCTTGAATGTTGACATCGAAGGATTGACAGATGGTTTAACGATTCAAAAAATGACAGCGGATGTTTCTTCATTAGGCGGATCGGAGAAGCTTGAAATCGATCCGTCACTAAATGAAGTGACCCTTTCTGTGGATGATGACATTACGGCAGGAACCAAATCGATTCCTCTGACCGCAGTGGATTCTTACGGAAACGTTTATAAAGGGAGCACTGAAATCGAAGTGAAAGCAAGGCAGTCTGTCGGCGATTCCGACCTTGATTGGGATGAATCGATCATTTATTTCATGCTGACAGACCGATTCTTTAATGGGGATACATCGAATGATGATCCTTACAACCTGAATTATGACAAGTCGAAACGTGGAACGTATCAAGGCGGAGATTTTAAAGGGATCACGGAAAAACTTGATTACCTTGATAAGCTTGGCGTTAACACGATCTGGATCAGTCCGGTTGTGGAGAATGTGAAGTATGATGTGCGAAAAGGGGAAGAAGGGGAGCCATATTTCGGATACCACGGCTATTGGGCGAGCAACTTCGGCGAGCTCAATTCTCACTTCGGAAGCATGGATGACTTTCATAATCTGATCGACGAGGCACATGACCGCGGGATCAAGATCATGGTGGATGTCGTGTTGAACCACACCGGTTATGGATTGAAGGAAATCGACGGCGAGCTGCCGGAAGATCAACGTCCTGCCGGGTATCCGACGGACGCCGAACGTGAAAAGTACAGCGATATCCTTCGTCAGGGCAATGTTGGCAATGACGAAGTGGTCGGTGAACTTGCCGGACTTCCTGACGTCATGACAGAAAATCCTGAAGTGCGCCAGCAGATCATCGACTGGCAGACCGATTGGATCGAGAAAGCGAAAACGGATAAGGGCAATACGATCGACTATTTCCGAGTCGATACGGTGAAGCATGTGGAAAACGCCACATGGATGGCTTTCAAGAATGCGATCACGGAAAAAATGCCGAAGCACAAAATGATCGGGGAAGCATGGGGCGCAAGTGCTGACAATGACTACGGCTACCTTGATACGGGGATGATGGATTCCCTTCTCGACTTCGGATTCAAGGATATCGCCCGTGAGTTTGTGGACGGCAACCTGAAAGCGGCCAATGATAAGCTGACGGCCCGAAATGGAAAGATCGATAACACGGCCACACTGGGACAATTCCTGGGGAGCCATGATGAAGACGGCTTCCTGTATTCACTCGGGGGGGACAAAGGAAAGCTGAAGCTTGCAGCCTCCCTGCAGGCGACGTCGAAAGGGCAGCCGGTCATTTATTATGGTGAAGAGCTTGGGCAGAGCGGAGCGAATAATTATCCCCAGTATGATAACCGCTATGACCTAAACTGGGATGATGTAGAGAAAAATGATGTGTTGGATCACTATAAGAAGATCCTGAACTTCAGGGGAGCACATTCGGATGTGTTCGCGAAGGGGGAGAGACATACAGTCGGCGGTTCGAACAGCGACAAGTTCCTCTTATTCTCACGTGACTACCAAGACGACTCCGTATACGTCGGGTTAAACGTGGCGGATGAAGGGAAAGAGATCACGTTGACGGTTGATTCTCCTGATGCGGTCGTGACGAATGCTTATTCTGGAGAAACCTATCCTACAACTGAATCGGGTGACATAACGTTGACCCTTCCTTCCAAAGCAGACGGAGGTACGGCACTGCTCACTGTTGAAGGAGGAAACATCACAGGTGCTGAAGCAGGAGGAGAGGACCCTGAAGCGGAACCTGTACCTGAAAACAACATCCGCATCCACTATAACCGAACAGACGGAAACTACGAAAACCTCGGTGCCTGGCTCTGGAATGACGTGGCATCACCATCGGCTAACTGGCCGACAGGAGCGACGATGTTTGAAAAAACCGACAGCTACGGGGCATACATTGACGTGCCGCTTGCTGAAGGGGCAAAAAACATCGGTTTCCTCGTCATGGATATTACGAAAGGCGATGCGGGTAAGGACGGCGGAGACAAAGCCTTCTCTATTACAAATCCTGACGTGAATGAAATCTGGATCGAGCAGGGATCGGATAAGGTGTATACGTACGAGCCGGTTGATTTGCCGGAAAACACGGTCCGCATCCACTATGACCGTGAAGACGGGAAGTATGAAAACTTTGGTCTATGGACGTGGGGAGATGTGAAATCCCCTACAGAGAACTGGCCGACGGGCGCACTGGATTTTTCAAAAAAGGATCGTTACGGTGCGTATGTAGACGTTGAATTGAATGATGATGCCAAACAGATCGGTTTCCTTGTATTAAATGAAGCAACCGGTGAGAAGGATGGCGGAGACAAAACATTCAACCTCCTCGATAAGTATGATCAATTATGGGTAAAAGAGGGCGAAGATAATGTCTATATTTCCCCTCATGGAGATGTGGCAACAGGACTCGTTTCATCTGAAGTCATTTCGGATGACACGATCACCCTGAATTTTACGATGACGGATGGTTTGACGGAGGACGCACTGCTATCAGGTTTGGCCATCAAAGACAGTGCTGGTTCCGATGTGAAAGTAAACAGCGCCAAGATCACGGGTGACAAAACATTGGAAGTGAAAGCTGATTTTGACCTGAAAAAGCTTCCTCTTTCCATCACCTACTCGGGCAGGACCGTTTCGGCAGAAGCCGGATGGCGACTGCTTGATAACAAGTATGCTTACGATGGGGATGACCTTGGTGCCACGTATAAAAAAGGAAATGCCACGTTAAAACTGTGGGCACCGAAAGCAAGCAAAGTGGTGGCAAACTTCTTTGATAAAAAAGATGCTGCAACGAAAATAGGCAGCGTCGAATTGACTCTTGGTGAAAAAGGTGTCTGGTCGACAGACGTGAAAGCGAAAGAGTTAAGTGTGAAGGATCTGAAGGGGTACTACTATCAATACGAAGTCACCAATGACGGTGTAACGAAAAAGGTACTCGATCCGTACGCCAAATCCATGGCTGCCTTCACCGTCAACACAGAGGGTGAAGCGGGTCCTGACGGCGATAACGTCGGAAAAGCGGCGATCGTCGACTTGAAGGGGACGGACCCTAAGAAATTCACTCATGCCTCCATCGATGGCTATGAAAAACGGGAGGATGCGGTCATCTATGAGATCCATGTCCGTGACTTCACGTCCGACCCGTCCATCGAGAAGGATTTGAAAAAGGAAAGATGGGGCACGTATGACGCCTTCATCAAAAAGCTTGATTACATCAAATCAATGGGTGTGACCCACGTCCAGCTGCTTCCGATCATGGCCTGGTACTACGGTGATGAAACGAAGATGGGTGAACGGGAGCTTGAGTATTCCGCGGGAGGCAACGAGTACAACTGGGGCTATGATCCTCACAGCTACTTCTCCCCGGACGGTGCGTATTCAGAAGATCCCACCGATCCACAGCTGCGCATCGAAGAAACGAAGCGATTGATTGATGCGATTCATGATAAAGGCATGGGAGTCGTCCTCGACGTCGTCTATACCCATATGGCCAAAACAAGCACACTGAACGATATTGTGCCGAACTATTATGCGTTCCAGGATGAGCAGGGGAACTTCCTCGGAGGCTTCGGGAATAACCTCGCTACCAACCATGTGATGGCTGAGAAGCTGATGGTGGATTCCGTGAAATACTGGTTCGACGAATACAAGATCGACGGCATGCGCTTCGATATGATGGGGGATGCAAGCTACCCTGCTATCCAGAAAGCCTACGACGCCGCGGCTAAAATCAACCCGGACGCTCTGTTCATCGGGGAAGGCTGGAGAACATTCGCCGGTCAATTATCGGATCCTTCATTAAAAGGAATGGGGGCCGATCAGGATTGGATGGATAAAACGGACGACGTTGGAGTCTTCTCAGACGAAATCCGGAACGAGTTAAAGTCCGGATTTGGTTCAGAGGGTGAGCCGCGCTTCCTGACCGGTGGCGCCCGCGACATCAATACGATTTTTAACAACATCAAAGGACAGCCGGGCAACACGGCTGACGACGATCCGGGCGACATGGTCCAGTACATCGCGGCCCACGATAATCTGCCGCTGTACGACGTCATTGCCCAATCGATTAAAAAGGACCCGGCCATCCCGGAAAACAACCTGGAAATCCATAAACGGATCAGACTTGGAAACTCGATGATCCTGACATCCCAGGGAACAGCTTTTATCCACGCTGGCCAGGAATACGGCCGGACCAAGCAGTGGCTCGGTGAAGGCGTACCGGAACAGAAATACCATGAGTTAGAGGACGAAAATGGAGACCCATTCGGCTACTTCATCCACGACTCCTACGATTCATCCGACAGCATCAACATGTTTGACTGGGAAAAAGCAACGAACAAGAAGAAATACGAAATCAACACAACCACACGGGAATACACAGAAGGATTGATCAAGCTGAGAAGATCCACCAATGCGTTCCGACTCGGCGACAAAGAGCTGGTCGACCAGAATGTATCCCTCATGAATATCCCTGAAATCGCTGATACGGACTTACTGCTTGCTTATCAGAACGTATCGACGGATGGTACGGGTGAGTATTATGTATTTGTGAATGCGGATGATAAAGCAAGGACACTGTCATTGGGCGACTATGATTTTTCTAAAGGAAAAGTTGTAGTAGACAACGACGAGGCTGGAACTAAGACGGTCTCTAAGAAGTCTGGTTTTACAATGACGAAAGATACGTTGACCCTGGATCCTTTGACCACTGTTGTGATCAAGGTAGATGAGAAGGGGGAAAAGGGGAAGAAGCGGGAGTAAGGAACGATTTCGTTTCCCCCTGGCGTGAAACAGAGTACCGTCCATAGTAAAATGAAAACCCCAGGAATGCTGATTGAATAGCAGTCCTGGGGTTTTGTTTATTCTAGTCCTGTAAACCGAATCCTTCTTATAACTTCTTAAGATACTCCTCTATTTTTCTATACGTATCATAACGGTCTGCCCCTGAAAGAACGACAATTGTATCAGCGATCAGCCCATCCTTCTTCCCTCCGCAGACAATCAGTTCTTTTGCCACTTTGCCATTTATCGCATTACGGGGATAAATAGGGCACTTTAATCTGTTCGCCAACAATTCCGCTGCCGGATAATCATTAAACGTGCCAATCACTATCGCTTTCTCTAACATATCATCTTCCTCCCTCGGTTTTTCAGTTGGTTTAGGCACATCAGGCACATACGGAAGGTTAAAGTATTCCAGCACGCCTTGAGCCGCTTCTCTTGCCACTTCTTTTTGGTAGTCTTTATCAATCATCAGCTTCGCTTCTTCGGGATGATCCATGAATCCATTTTCCGTCAGGATCGCGACTCCTTCGAATTCCCTGGTGATATGAAGGTTCTGTTCGATGATTCCGCGCCATACTTGCTTGGTCCCTTGCCTTAAATATTTCCCAACGCTCGCCGTCACCCTGTTATCATAGTCAGGACAAGGATTGACCACTTCAATTAATATAGAATATTGCTTATTCACTAGTTTGGAAGTATTATGTAAAAGTGCCTATAAGTGGTTTTGAAATTGTAGTAGATTACGAGAACAAGGGGAATGTATATGAGAAGATTGTTGGTTTGGATGATGGTTTTAGGATTGTTCGGTATGCCTTTTTATTCAGCTGAATCAGTGGAAGCAAAAGGTGAATCTACTTCTTTTGGGGATAAAGTAGCGGAACGAGTGATCGTGAAGCTGAAAAAGCCCGTGGATAAATCGGCTATAGAGGGATATGAGGTGTTGGCAAGCCAAGAAGATGCTACCGCTCCCATCGTGACAATGGATGTTCCTGAAGGGCAGGATGTAGACTCATTTATAAAGGATTTAGAGAAAAATCGTGATGTGGAGTATGCAGAACCTGATCACCTGATCAAATTGGACCACGTACCTAATGACCCATATTATGATTATCAGTGGCACCATCAAACGATTGAGTCGGAGAGGACGTGGGATCAAACACAAGGTTCTCCTGATGTGGTGGTGGCTGTGATCGATAACGGTGTCGATGTGGATCATACGGAATTTGCGGGGAGAATCGTTGCTCCCTATGACACAGTGAACAACACAACAACCATGACCAAAGGTGATCATGGTACCCATGTAGCCGGAATAATAGGAAGTTCCATGGATAACTGGACGGGTGTGACCGGTGTTGCACCAGAGACGGCCATAATGCCGATCGATGCTTTCTTTAATGAAGAATCTGCTTATTCTTCCGATGTCATCGAGGGGATTTACTATGCAGTGAATAACGGAGCGGACATTATCAACATGAGTTTAGGAAGCTATCAATATAGTAGTGTCTATAATGACGCGATTCAATACGCGTACAATAATGGGGTAGTGGTGGTGGCAGCGGGAGGGAATGAAGATACCAGTGCTTCACACTATCCTTCTTCCTATCCCAATGTCATTTCAGTCGCGTCGACTACCGAATATGATACAAAATCAAGTTTTTCCAACTATGGTTACGACATAGATATAGCGGCGCCGGGATCATCCATCCTTTCGACGCTCCCGTATAATGACTATGACTACATGAGCGGGACTTCCATGGCTTCCCCTGTAGTGGCGGGAGTGGCTGCACTGATTTTAGCCAATGAACCCTATCTGACAAATGATCAAGTAGCAGATCGATTGTACACTTCAGCTGATGACCTTGGAACAGCCGGGAAGGATTATTTCTACGGCCACGGCCGGGTGAATGCGAGAAAAGCAGTCGGAGTTGCCAGGTATGTAGCTCCTCCTCAGGTTTCACAAGTGTATGACTATTCAGAGACCGTGAGTGGGTATATGGAAGAATATGAGGAGTGCTATGTGGAGGTAAGGAATGAAGACGGAGTAATCGGCAGTAAGTATGCTTATAGAGGGAATTTCAATATACTCATTCCAAAACAACCCGCAGGCACAACTTTATCGGTTACCGTAACCGTAGATGATGCCACAAGTGAAGCTACTGAGCTTACGGTGTTGGACGGAACAAGCCCTGAAACTCCAGTCGTAAACGAAGTAACCGACCGCCACACGTCTGTAACCGGAAAAGCCGAAGCTGGTGCAACGGTAGAGGTCAAAGCCGGATCCGAGATCATTGGATCTGCGACTAGTAATGGGTCATTCTCAGTCGGGATCGCTAAACAAAAAGCGGGAACGGAATTAAGCATTTATGCCATCGATGAAGCCGGAAATCAAAGTGGTTCAGCCGTGCTCATGGTAAAAGACAAAACGGCACCGGTGAAACCGACCGTTAATCCTGTAGGGGATAACACGACCGCCATCACTGGAAAAGCGGAAGCGAATTCCACCGTGGTCGCTAAAGCAGGTTCAAAAGAGCTTGGCAGGGTCACTGCGGGGAGTAACGGTGCGTTTGCCGTTACGATCAGTAAGCAAAAAGTGGGTTCTGAAATTAGTATCTATGCAGTGGACATTGCAGGGAACCAGAGTGAAATGATAAAAGTAACGGTTGAAGATAAAACGGCGCCAGCCAAGCCGACCGTTAATCCAGTAGGTGACCAGTCCACTGCAATTACAGGAAAAGCGGAAGCGGGTACGAATGTATATGCGAGTGTCGGATCATTGGAGATCGGAAAAGCTTCGGTAAACAATCAAGGTGAATTCACGATTGCTATCAGCAAGCAAAAAGCAGGCACAGAAATCAGCGTCCATGCAGTAGACCAAGCTGGTAACAAGAGTACGGTTTCTAAAGTACAAGTGGCGAAACGAAAACCTGACCTGGAAACTCTGATTGGTTCAACAAGGTATTCCACCGCTGTCGAAGTCTCCAAGCAGGGATGGGAAAGTTCCTCCACCGTATTCTTAGTTAATGGAGGTGCAATTGCGGACGGGTTAACCGCTACTCCATTAGCATCTGCCCATGATGCACCTATCCTCCTGACAACAAAGGGGACGCTGCCGGCTGAAACAAGAGCAGAACTAAAGCGGCTAGGCACAAAGAAAATCGTTTTGATCGGTGGTGGCGGCGTGATCTCCGATGAGGTGAAAGGGACCCTTGTGAAGCTGGGTTACAGTGTTTCCCGTATTGGAGGAATAGATCGCTATGAAACGTCATTACTCATTGCGAAACAGCTCGATAAATCAGTCGATGTGACAGAAGCATATCTTGCTTATGGAAGAGGGGAGCCGGACGCACTGTCGATTGCGGCCCGATCCGGAAAAGTGAAGCAGCCTATCATTCTTTCAGAGAAAAAGTCCGTTCCGAAAGCCACATATGAATGGTTGAAATCTGAAGAATTATCGAATGCTCACTTTATCGGGGGAGCGGCGGTACTTGATTCAGCAATCATAAAAGAAATGAATAGAATCACAACGAAAAATGTGGAAGGCAACCGTATCAGCGGTCTTTCCCGGCATGATACCAATGCGAAAGTGATTGAAAAATTCTATTCGGAAGACCACTATCCAACCATATTAATTGCTAAATCCGAATCAGCCAAACTGGTTGACGCCTTATCAGCAGGTCCTCTTGCGTCCAAACTCGGCGTACCGGTACTGCTCGTCTCCCAAACCGGCCTGGAAATATCTCAGATTACTGCTATTGAAGGTAAAACTTCCTCACACGTCCACCAGATCGGTGGGGGGATTAATGAAGAAGTCGTAAGAGAAGTACTGAATTATATGGAATAGGCAGGAAAAGGAGAGGGGATGGGGACGGAAAGACATACGATTCGTCCCGTCCCTTTCATTCTTTTAGGAATAATCGGTTTATCGTTTCGGAAAATGTGGTATTATTCAAAAGTAGTAAATATGACACATGACTATCTGTGGTTATAGAGCTAAAAGTAGGTATATGCGCTCGTGCATGACAAATTAATCTTTCATAATTCGTACGATAAAGGCAAAACCATTGAAAAGTGGTGACGCAAAACTAGAGGGGCTAATGTCAGTGGGATCGACGATGCTTGCCAGTTTTCGAAACGGACTCCTGCGATTTATGAGCTAGAGGAGAAATGATGAAGATGACTCGATTTCTATCGCAAATGAGGATCAGATGGCACTCATTAAGAATCCAGTACAACCGGATATTACTTGATGGATGCTTAGACTGCCAAATCAAAAAGAAGTTGCAGGAAAAAATAAGGTACCATGAATTGAAGTTGAACAATCTTTTAGAGGGCTCCTTTTACTAGGGGCCTTTTTTATACAGTGGAGTGTTCATCTATGATCAGGCAGAAAGGGAGAGAATTGTTCTTAAACGGAAATGGGGAACACGATTTACATATTCTCAAAAAAAGAACCAAGTAATTGGAAAGATAATTGGATTTGCTATTGATATAGACTTTAAACATGTGGTATATTCTTTTTCGGCTCACAAAAATGGTATGATAAGTTAGAGAAAAAAGTTTTTATTTTTAATTATTTAGAAGTTGACTTCTACGAAATAAATTGTTATAGTTATACATGTTCTTAACGGGACGCCATCATGGATTTTTCTTATCAAAATGGCCCATTGGTCAAGCGGTTAAGACACCGCCCTTTCACGGCGGTAACACGGGTTCGAATCCCGTATGGGTCACCAATTATATGGAGGATTAGCTCAGCTGGGAGAGCATCTGCCTTACAAGCAGAGGGTCGGCGGTTCGATCCCGTCATCCTCCACCAAAGACTTTTGCGCAAGCAAAATATCTTTCCGTGAATTGCTTTCATTAAGTAGCAAAGCACATGCCGGTGTAGCTCAACTGGTAGAGCAACTGACTTGTAATCAGTAGGTTGGGGGTTCAAGTCCTCTTGCCGGCACCATTTGATTTTTTTATGAGATGAGCCATTAGCTCAGTTGGTAGAGCATCTGACTTTTAATCAGAGGGTCGAAGGTTCGAATCCTTCATGGCTCACCAAAGATTTTTGCCCCGGCAAAATATCTTACCATAGGGTTTTCGTTATTACGAAGGTCATCTATTATATGCGGGTGTGGCGGAATTGGCAGACGCACCAGACTTAGGATCTGGCGCCGCAAGGCGTGGGGGTTCAAGTCCCTTCACCCGCACCATTTCTTTTGCGGAAGTAGTTCAGTGGTAGAACACCACCTTGCCAAGGTGGGGGTCGCGGGTTCGAATCCCGTCTTCCGCTCCAGAGATTTGCCGGGGTGGCGGAACTGGCAGACGCACAGGACTTAAAATCCTGCGGTAGGTGACTACCGTACCGGTTCGATTCCGGTCCTCGGCACCAAAGATTTTTGCGATAGCGAAATATCTTTCCATACGTTACTAATATAGAATTAATTTTGCGCCCGTAGCTCAATTGGATAGAGCGTTTGACTACGGATCAAAAGGTTAGGGGTTCGACTCCTCTCGGGCGCGCCATATATCGGGAAGTAGCTCAGCTTGGTAGAGCACTTGGTTTGGGACCAAGGGGTCGCAGGTTCGAATCCTGTCTTCCCGACCACTTCTTTGGGGCCTTAGCTCAGCTGGGAGAGCGCCTGCTTTGCACGCAGGAGGTCAGCGGTTCGATCCCGCTAGGCTCCACCAAGTTTATTTACGGAAGTAAAATAAACTTCTAATGGTTTTATAAGAAAA